>JBGTIL010000540.1:0-13205 GCA_041745695.1 Chitinophagaceae bacterium
TGTAGTGTACATAAGGTATACTGATCGATCCCCCCAACATCAACTTATCGCTGTAGTTGATTGCGAAACCGAGGGAAGGTTCATAAATACCGCCGCGGGTTTCCATCTTCTGCTCCTGGATCAACCCCGATGCAGCCAGCGCACCTGCCCGGCTTCTGAAAGAACGTATACCTGCGGAACTGCCAGACGAGTCAATCCAGTAAGTATTAAAAGCAAGGCTGCTACCAAACGGAAACCCGTTAGCGGCTCCATCAATTGTTTTGATATTGTTGTTTCCGAGTTCTTCAACAAACTGCTGGGAGTAGGAGCTCTGGGTATTCACACCCCGGTACAACACTTTGTTTCGAAAATCTGCGGTTGTATTTAAAGCAAGACTGACCGCGTGGCTGCGTACCCGCCCCCGATCGCTGCCTGAAGCCCAGATCACGCCGCTTGTTCCAAGGTCAAATTTTTTTTGAGATTCTTTTTCGCTCCGTCCCAGGTAGGTTCCTTTGTTCTTACCAAACCTATAGGAAGGCGATAAAACCACATCACCGGTTTTGTAAAAAGCGAGTCCGGCCGGATTAACGTAAGTGGCTGTAATATCACCGCCTAGTGATCCCATAGCACCACCGATCGCCTGGTGCCGGGCTGTACCGCTTGGGATCGTATAAGAAAGGCGTAGGGCATCAACGGGTTCCTGGGCAGAAGCTACGACGCAGGAAAGAAGCGCGCAGGGAATAAAAACCTTTTTCATTGTAAAGTTTATAAAGAGCTGGAACTAACTGTTTGGTGCAGCAGTACCCTGGTTGGCTATGCAACAACATTCAGGTAATTGAAATATGTTTCGAACATTGGAAACGCCAGGTGATATTTATTTACGACCTGCGCTTCGGAGCCGTACCACCGCTGCTTTCTGAACTTGAACTTGCGGGCGGGGTGCTAGGGGTAGCCGAAGGTCTCGATCCGGAATTGTCAGAGCTTCTGAATATCGACCGGAGGTCACTGCCTTCATTGCGCTGCGCTGGTGCATTGCGCTCTGTGCCTGTCTTGTAGTTCGTGCTCCGGCTGGTAGATGATTTTGGCGTGGTGGTATTTTGCGGATTGTCGAAAACATGGAGGTTGTAGCTGCGCGCACGATTTACTCTGGGGTTAGTCGTGTTCACTACTATTACATGCGGACTGTAAGGATTGTAATAATTGTTCCAGTAAGCACGCGGGTTGCTGTAGCCATACTGGTTGTAATAATAGCGGTTGCTGTAATTGTAGGCGTAAGGATCGCGGTAATAATCCTCCAGGTATGACCACTGATTGCGGTTCCTGATCTTCATACGCAGGTAGCGGTCGTCTTCGTAACTGTAATCGGGAGTTTCTGCGCGGCGATAGCGTCTTTCATCTTTATCTTCTACCTGAACGTATTCTTCTTCTTCCTTGTCCTGCTGCGGACGTGGCGGTGAAAAATACACATCATCCGGCGTTTGCCCGGACTTGTAAGCTGTTGTACAACTAGCAAAAAAGAGGAGCAATGCACAGAGGGGTAAAATTGATTTCATGGCAACTGTTTTTAAACTGTTTAAAGGGAAGCAGTACATTTGCTTGCACCAAAATGTTTGCCGCCGGAATGTAAATTACGTCCCTTTGCGTTAAACAATTTATAAATGTGTAGCCTCCCAAAAACTCATGAGTAAAGCAGTTACAGCAAGGGTAGCAGACTATTCGCAGTGGTATAATGACCTTGTAATTAAGGGCGGTTTAGCCGATTACTCAGCCGTGCGCGGATGTATGGTCATTAAACCATATGGTTTTGCATTATGGGAAAACATGCGCGATGTATTAGATAAAATGTTCAAGGATACCGGCCATCAAAATGCTTACTTTCCGCTTTTTGTTCCCAAAGGTTTGTTTGAAAAAGAAGAAGCCAATGCAGAAGGCTTTGCCAAAGAATGTGCAGTGGTCACGCACTACCGGCTGATCAATGATCCGGAGAATAAAGGAAAATTAATTGTGGATCCTGAAGCAAAGCTGGAAGAAGAATTGATTGTCCGTCCTACCAGCGAAGCCATCATCTGGAGCACCTATAAAGACTGGATCCAGTCTTACCGCGACCTTCCCATCCTGGTTAACCAGTGGGCCAACGTGGTACGCTGGGAAATGAGAACAAGGCTGTTCTTACGAACCACTGAATTTCTCTGGCAGGAGGGACATACAGCCCATGCCACCGAAGAAGAAGCAGTTGCCGAAACAAAACAGATGCTTGATGTATATGCGCAATTTGCGGAAGAGTACATGGCACTGCCCGTGATCAAAGGCGTAAAAACGGCGGCTGAACGTTTTGCCGGCGCTATTGATACCTACTGCATTGAAGCACTGATGCAAGATGGCAAAGCCCTGCAGGCTGGTACCTCGCACTTCTTAGGGCAAAATTTTGCAAAAGCTTTCGATGTAAAGTTTCTTACCAAAGAAAACAAATTGGAGTACGTGTGGGCAACGAGCTGGGGCGTTAGTACCCGACTCATCGGCGCACTCGTGATGGCACACAGTGATGACGAAGGATTAGTGCTGCCACCAAGAATTGCTCCCATCCAGGTAGTCATTATTCCTATTTACAAAGGTGAAGAGCAGAAGCAGGAACTGGCTCAGAAAGCAGCACTGCTGGTAGCGGGATTGAAAGAAAAAGGACTAAGAGTGAAGTACGACGATAATGATAATAACCGCCCGGGCTGGAAATTTGCAGAGTACGAATTGAAAGGTATACCTGTGCGCATCACCCTCGGCGCCCGCGATCTGCAGAACGGGGTTGTAGAAGTGGCGCGCAGGGACACGAAAGAAAAACTGAGCCTGCCTTTCGATGGACTGGTTCCCTACATAGATTCCCTGCTAACCGAGATACAATCGAACCTGTACAACAGGGCGCAACAATTCAGGCAGGAACATACAACCACTGTAAACACCTGGGAAGAATTTATGACGGTGCTGGATGATAAAACCGGTTTCGTATCGGCACACTGGGACGGCACCCCGGAAACAGAAGCGCTCATCAAAGAAAAGGCAAAAGCCACGATACGTTGCATCCCGCTCAATGATGATACCGAGCCAGGAAATTGTGTACTGACAGGGGCGCCATCATCAAGACGCGTACTGTTTGCAAGGGCTTACTGATGCTATCGGAAAGCTATCATACGATGCTCGAATGGCTCGAAAGATTTATGCTTCCCTGTCTTTTCAAAGCTCTGTTTAAAGCAGACTGTCCGGGATGCGGGCTGCAAAGATCTTTGTTCCTGCTACTGAAAGGCGATCTGCAGAAAAGCCTGGAAGTATATTGGGCAACGATCCCTATTCTTCTGTTGTTTCTGTTTTGTTTTTTACAAATAAGGTTTCAATTCAGCTGGGGCAACCGGTTGCTGATAATTTTTTACAGCTGCACGGGTTTTCTGATTCTTTTCCAATATTTTTATAAGCTTAGCAACCATTCCTAACCTCCCAACCTTCACCCATGGATCAGCCTTACGGGCACACACCCGATCTATTTGCTTCTGAGCAGCGAGTGCTTCCCAATGCAACAGCGGTACTTGTTTTGGGAATTTTATCAATAGTATTTTGCTTCATTTGCGGCATTGTTGCACTGGCGATGGCTTCCAGCGACATGCGCCAATATGCAGGGCAGCCCCACCTGTATTCAGAAGCCTCCTACAGCCAGCTGCGCGCGGGAAGGATTTGTGCTATCATCGGACTGTGTATCTGGGCCGCATTAGCATTATTCTACCTGGTTGTTTTTGCTTTTGCCTTCAGCTTCGCTTCCTTTCAACACTAAATAAATACCATGGAACAAAACGTACAAGACCCCTACAGGGATGCCAAAGGCGGGAGTGAAACGCTGCCCAACGCAACCGCCATACTTGTACTGGGCATTCTGTCAATTGTATTTTGCCAACCCCTCGGCATTGCCGCCTGGATCATGGGCAACAGCAGCATCAATGAGTATAATCAACACCCGGGCAGGTACAGCCAAAGCTCCCTGGGAACCGTGCAGGCCGGGCGGATCTGCGGTATCATTGGAGTTGCCCTGATCGTTCTGTTGGGAATCCTTATGCTTGCCGGAGTGAGTGTTTTGTCATTCTTTAATTTCGGAAGCGATAATTAGCCCTTTATCAATATTTCGAATGGAGTCGGAGCCATCGCCATCACTCTTCAGCCTGTCTGTGGATCCCGGTTCAAAAGTACACCTGGAAGAAACTGCCCGCTGGGCAAGGTTCCTGGCGCTGGCGGGTATGGTGCTCCTCAGCCTCGGCGCGGGTGGAATTCTTGTGGTCGGGGTCTACACCGGTCTTCTTTCAAGCGGTGTAGACTATCCAGGTATGTCTGGTGCCTATAGCCTCGGTATCGCCCTGTTTTACTTTCTGCTGTTGGGCGTGTGGTTCTTTCCGCTCCTCTTTTTATTGCGCTTTGCTAACAAAATGAAAGCCGCACTTCGCGGCAACGATCAGGAAGCGCTGACCAACGCCGTCATGAACCTGAAAAGCTGTTTTCGGTATGTTGGCATCATCACGATCATTATACTTACCCTATATGCTGTAATTATTGTAGTTGTCCTGTTTGGGCTTGCTGCTACATCACTGTCGTAAGCTTTTGTTTCAATACTCACCACCGCAGGTCGACAGCTAGTTGAATGAAGGTGCTAGGCTGAGCTGTCAACGATGCGAAAAAAATGACTGTTCATCCTACCGCGCAGAGAGGTAATTATAATCTTTTAGCAATACTTCCAAAAAATCATATGGTGAAAGCTGGCTGTCGATCTTCAGGTGGTTCTTGATCTTGGTTGCTGCACGGTCTGCCAGGTTATAATCTGAATGCTTGATAGCGGCGTCCAGGATACCTTTCAGGGCATTGATATCGCGGTCGCTCAGGGCCATCACTTGTGGAAAAAGTGGCCGGTAGCCTTCATTTACGTGAAGAAAGATGGTGTTGTTAATGTCTTCTTCCTGCACCGTACGTATCACCATAGTATGCGCCAGCATATCGCCCAGGCGCTGCCCTTTTTGTGAAGTATTGACGAGAATGATATCTGTTACCAGCAGACCAAAAGCAGCCGCCACCTGCCAGAAGAAACGGGCATCGCCCCCAAAACCGATCGGTGCATAAATAGCGATAACGATCACCATATAATCTGATGTACGTATGAGCCACCGGATGATGAACTGTCCCAGCCCGGGGCGGCCGCCATCTTCATTCACCACCTTCAGCCCTGCCAGCCGTTTGCCCACGCTTTGCCCATTGAGCAGTACTTCACAAATGAGGTGGTACGTGAGGAAGGGTAGCAGGAGCACCATCATCAATGCCCAGGTTCCTTCACCTGAGGAATTACTGCTTCCGTTTCTGCGGGTTAGCAGCTCGAGGGTTTTAGCAGCAACTAATGCGTAGACGATCAGTACAACCACATCTGCCAGCCAGGCCAGCATCCGCCGGTGAAAGGGTGCTGCCGTAAATTCAAGATCGATATTAAAATTGGTGGTTACCCTGATGGCCGACATGTAGCGAAATTGCGTAGCAAGGTAATGCGTTTTAAATAGCCACCCCCTCTTTATTGAAAAATAAAAGTGCTATTTTACAATCTAAAAGCTACTGTATTGCGGGAAGGTTTATTTATTAAAAAAAACAAAGATCGATGGGAAAGAATACAGCACGAACCTTCCACCAATGCCGACGATCTGGCGAAAGACTTTACGCAACTGGTAGATGATCTTTCCTACGCCAAAACCTTTTATCCTACGAGCAAGGTCACGGCCTACATCAACGCCCTGGCTTCCCGCATTTACCTCGGTATCTACCAAAACCGTAAGGAACGATCTAACCGGCTGCTCGAATTTTTCAGCTACGACGTGCCATTCGCCGTAGGCAAGCACCAGTCGATCATGCGCTTTGCTTTCTTCATTTTTTTGCTTTTTTTTTCTGTCGGTTTTTTTTCATCCATACACGACGACAGCTTTGTGCGCCAGGTACTCGGCGATGGGTATGTTGACATGACCGAAGAAAACATCAGGGAAGGAAATCCTTTTGATGTGTATGCCGACAGTAATCCTTTTACCATGTGGATCAGGATCATGATCAACAATATCATGGTCTCGTTTTCTTATTTCTTCAAAGGCATCCTATTTGGCGTCCCCAGCATTACCTCACTCGCAAAAGAGTCTATCCGTATTGGTGCTTTCGAGTATATGTTTTTTGCCAAGGGACTCGGATCACAGGCAGTGGTTACGATTCTCCTGCACGGCATGCTGGAGCTTACAGCCATCATCATTACCTGCGGTGCCGGTGTAGTGATGGGCACCAGTTATCTTTTCCCTGGCACCGGCACCCGGATCAACTCTTTAAAACAGGGTGCCAAGGACGGCGTAAAGATTGTTGTTGGCCTTGTACCCATTTTTGTTGTAGCAGCACTGATAGAAGGATACGTAACAAGGCACTACAAGATGCCTTTGTACATAAGCCTTCCTTTTTTGTTTGCGTGCACGGCGTTCGTTATATTTTATTTTGTACTGCTGCCGGCGCGCCTGAGAAAAGAGCCCAAAAAAGCTGCTTCAGTTCCAAAGCCCGCACATGCATAGTAGCAGGCGTCATATCCTTTTAAAGGCAGCGCTCTTGACGCTCCTTTTGCAATGTAACGGTTTAATGTATGCGCAGGAAGCAGATTCTTTATTTGAAGAAACAGAAGTTCCAATTGTAGAAGATGAGGAGGTAATAGAAAACGGCATCGTTTATTTTGATTCTATAACGCTCGAGGATGAAACGATCGTCACGCCCCGAAGCATCAACAGAACCACAGTACGTGAGCTCAAGGAGCAGGATGATTTCTGGTACGCAGACGAAGCTCCGAAACGCATCAAAACAAAGAAACCGGCCAAGTCGCCGCCACCATTCCAAAGCTTTCTATTTTCAGGGTGGTTCCAAACCCTTATCTGGTTTCTGGTTATCGGCAGCTTTGTAGCGATCCTCATCTGGTTTCTTTCATCGACCAATGTGCGGCTGTTTCAAAAAAAGAAAACACTCATTCGTGCCGAAACAGAGACGGCTATCCCGGATAACATCTTTGAAATTAATTACAGCAAGGAGATTGAAAAAGCAATTGCACAACACAATTACCGCCTCGCCATCCGGTTGCACTACTTGCAGTTGCTTAGCCAGATGTCGGATAAAGGGATCATTGATTACAAGCAGGAGCGTACCAACAATGCCTATGTTTTGCAGTTGGCTGGCTCAGCCTTCTACGCCCCGTTCTTCGATCTCACCCGGAGTTTTGAATACGCCTGGTACGGACGCTTTACCATTTCGGATGGTGCCTTCAAAACTATACAAGACAAATTTGCTCACTTCAAAACACAGCTCCCACAGTGAAAACCTACCTGCCTTACCTGATTGGAGGGATAGCGCTTGTAGCTTTTTTTGCCCTCCTGTTCGGAGCAGTAGGCTCTTCAAAACGCACCCTTAATGAACGCGTCACCCTGAAGCAGACAGACAAGATCCCCTATGGTTTTTATACGGCCAAGACGCTGCTGCCTGGCTTGTTTCCCCAGGCAAAGATTGTATCCGACAAGCTTTCACCTGGAACCTGGAGGGCAGTCTCCACCGTGAGCGACCGGCAGGCCGTATTTATTATCGGTGACCTTAATGCAAGCAACGGTGAGTTAGACAGGATCAGAGAATTTGTAAAACTGGGCAACCACGTTTTCTTCATATCGAGGCATTTGTCCGACGACGCAAAGATCTTCTTTGGCCTCGACGACAATGATGTGTCTCCAGGGATTGCGCCCTACGGCGGTGCCGATAGCCTTGCTGTTTCGTTAGATGCTCCCCGCTTCACGGACACTACGAAATATTTTTACCCCGGGCTCAGGTACGCCAGTGTCTTCGACTCCATCTATCCTTCCAAATCGATCGTACTTGGCCGTGACCGGAACAATACGCCCAACTTTCTTCAGTTCCGGATGGGTGCAGGATCTGTGTACCTGCACACAGCGCCCCTTGCCTTCAGCAATTATTTTATCCTCCATAAAGATAACGTCGCCTATTACCAGGCTGCGCTATCCGTTATCCCTCAGAATGTGACCAAGATCCTTTGGAATGAATACTACCTCTATAAAAAGACAACACCTCCCGAAAGCGAGCCAGCCTGGCTGAGTGTATTGTTTCGCTACAAGGCATTCAGATGGGGCTTTATGACAGCACTCGGTGTGCTCCTGCTGTACCTGCTGATGGAGATCCGCCGTAAACAACGCATCATTCCACATTGGCCGGCATCTAAAAATGACTCGCTCGATTTTGTACAAACAATTGGCCGACTGTATTACGACCAGCGGAACCACCAGGACCTTGCTCTTAAAATGAGTGCCTTCTTTTTAGACCACGTACGCAGCAGGTATAACCTCCGAACAGCCGCGCTCGACAATGATTTTATTACAGCACTGAGTGGCAAAGCGGCTTACCCTGCAGATGAACTAACAACTATCGTGAATGGCATCAGTACGCTGCCCGACAAAGCCGGAATCACCGAACAGGAGCTCGCACAATTTCATAAAAAACTGGAAAAATTCTATCAACAAACCTAACATGGAGACACAATTGTTTGAGCAACGAACCGACCTGCGGGAATTAAACGAGGCGGTAATGGCTGTGCGGGAGCAGATCAAAAAAGTGATTGTAGGGCAGGATGAAATGGTGCAGCTGATCATCACAGCCCTCCTTGCCGACGGTCACGTGTTGCTGGAAGGCGTGCCCGGGGTGGCAAAAACCCTAATGGCAAAACTTACTGCGCGCAGCCTCGCTGTTGGTTTCTCCCGTATCCAGTTTACACCAGATCTTATGCCTTCTGATGTACTGGGCACGCCGGTATTCAATCCAAAAGACGGCGTTTTTGATTTCAAGCGGGGACCCATTTTCAGCAACATCGTTTTGATCGATGAGATCAATCGTGCCCCTGCAAAAACACAGTCTGCCTTGTTTGAAGTGATGGAGGAAAGACAGATCACCATTGAAGGAAAGACCTATCCCATGCAGCCACCATTCATGGTCATTGCTACCCAGAACCCTATTGAGCAGGAAGGCACTTACCGCTTACCCGAGGCCCAGCTCGATCGTTTTCTTTTTAAGATCGTTGTGCCTTACCCCAGTGAAGCCGACGAACTGCAAATATTGCAGCAATTCAATGCCATCGGCAATGCCAACGTCATTCACTCCATCGAGGCGGTGCTCAAGGCAGACCATATTGCAGCCATCCGGCAGCAGGTAAAGTCAATTTTGATCGATGATAAGCTCCTACAGTTTATTGCCAGCCTGATACACCTTACACGCCATCACAAGTCCATTTACCTCGGTGCTTCGCCGCGGGCATCACTGGCCATTATGAATGCTTCCAAAGCCATGGCAGCCATCAACGGCAGAGACTTTGTAACACCCGAAGACATCCTTGAAGTGGCGCTGCCCGTACTTCGCCACCGTATCATTTTATCACCCGACAAGGAGATGGAAGGTGTGACTGAAGATGCGGTGATCAAACAGATTCTGCAAACCATGGACATTCCCAGATAACCGCAACGTGATAAAATCACTTTACCTCACCCGGATTTTTTACTACTGCGGTCTGTCGGCTGCGGGATTGTTTGTGATCAGCTACTTTCTGCCACCGCTTTTTACTGTTGCCCTCCTCCTGGGTGCCTGTACACTCATAGCCGTTGTGGTAGATATAGTGCTGCTGTTCAGCCAGCGGCGCGCCATCACTGTAACCCGATCGATGCAGCCCCGTTTAAGTAATGGCGACGACAACAAAGTGGTGCTGTCTATTAAAAATGCCTATGGTTTTAAGATAGCTGCTTCCATCATTGACGAACTTCCCTTCCAGTTCCAGGACCGAAGCTGGAAGCGCCATGCCAGTATTTTGTCGGGGGAAGAATACGAACTTATTTACTGGCTCCAGCCGCGGGAACGCGGCGCTTATGAGTTCGGTCACATTAATGTTTTTGCACGAAGTCCCCTGGGTATTGTGAGCCGGCACTACATCTGTGGTGAGCCGCAAACGGTCAAGGTATATCCCTCTTACCTGCAGATGCGCCGCTTTCAGCTTTCCGGTGTTGCCAGCCACTTACCTAACGGTAGCACCAAGCGGATGCGTAAACTTGGGCACAGCCTGGAGTTTGAACAGATCAAAGAATATGTTCCCGGCGATGACTACCGTACCATCAACTGGAAAGCCACCGCCCGCCACGGCTACCTGATGACGAACAACTATACCGACGAGCGAAGCCAGCAGATCTACTGCATTGTGAACAAGGGGCGGATCATGAAGATGCCTTTTGATGGACTGTCTTTATTAGATTACTCCATCAACGCAGCGGTGGTATTGTCCAACGTAGCCCTGCTAAAACAGGACAGGGCGGGGCTGATCACCTTTGCACAGAACGTAGATAGTTTTATTCCTGCCGACAAAAAAGGGTCGCAATTAAATGTGATACTGGAAAGCCTGTACAGGCAGACCACAAATTTTATGGAGAATGATTTTGAGAAATTGTTTTCCGTCATCCGCAACAAAATTACCCACCGCAGCCTGCTTGTGCTTTTTACCAATTTCGAGTCGCTCGAAACATTAAGAAGAGAACTACCTTATCTAAAAAAAATAGCACACTACCACCTCCTGATGGTAGTGTTTTTTGAGAATACCGAACTGCGCTCGTTGATACAACAACCTGCCGCCACCATCGAGGACATCTATATAAAAACGATCGCCGAGAAATACAACCTCGAAAAGAGGGCTATGGCAAAAGAACTACGACAGCATGGTATTATAGCTGTGCTGACTGCGCCCCAGCACCTCACGGTTAACGCCATCAATAAATACCTGGAATTAAAGAGCAAGCAAAGCATCTGATCCTACATTGATCGGATGATTTACAAGACAGGTAAATGGCTGCACTGCCGAAGGGCGGAAGGTTTTATCTTGCAGCCCGATGGATGCTGTACAGGAATTTTACGAGAAGGGACAGGTGCTGCTGATTGATAAACCGCTCTACTGGACTTCCTTCGATGCAGTACGCCACGTGCGTAACCTGGTAAAAACAAAGAAGGTAGGACATGCAGGAACCCTCGATCCTTTGGCCACAGGACTACTTATTATTTGTACCGGCAAGCTTACCAAAACAATTAACGAATACCAGGCGCAGGAAAAAGAATACACCGGAACCATCACCCTGGGTTCTGTTACACCTTCCTTCGATCTTGAAACCGAGGCTCAGAACTTTCAACCAACAGATCATATCACCGATGTTCAGATAGTGGCTGCCACCGGGCTTTTCACGGGCGCTATTGAACAAGTACCCCCGATATATTCTGCCATTAAACAAGAAGGAAAACGTTTGTACACCCTGGCCCGAAAAGGCATTGAAGTGATACCGGAACCAAGGAAGATTACCATCAGCGCGTTTGAGATTACTGGTGTAGAAATGCCGTTGGTGCATTTTAAAGTCGTGTGTTCCACTGGTACTTACATTAGAAGTCTTGCGCACGACTTCGGTGCCAGCCTTGGTTGTGGCGGGCATTTAAGCAGCCTGCGGCGCACAAGGATAGGAGCTATGCTGGTGGGCGATGCGTTTTCCATTGAAAGTTTTGAAGCTAAAATTGAAGCGCTTAGAAAGGATAGTTAACGCCGATCTGTGGTTGAATATCTCTCAGCCGGCGATAAGGAAAAAACTTGTTCTGGTCGCGCGGGTCGGCGGGGCTAGGGTCTTTCAGTTTTGAGGCGAGGTCGATACGAAAGAGGAACAAGCCAAAGTCGAGGCGTAGTCCTACACCTGCTCCTACAGCCAAGTCTTTCCACAATTTATTTAACCGGAATTCGCCTCCGGGGAAGTCTTCGTTTTTGCGCAGCGTCCAAATGTTTCCTATGTCTGTGAACACGGCGCTGTTGATCTTCAGTACGCCCAGCTCGGCGATAAAGAAACGGTACTCTGCGTTTAGTTCAAGCTGTATGTCTCCAAAACGGTCTGGCGCCTGTGAAGGTAGAAAAGACCTGTTCACCGAGCCTGGCCCCAGGCGGCGCAGTTTCCAGGCCCGCATGCTATTGGCACCACCGGCACTGTAGGCCTTGAAAAACGGAAGTGCGAAATTGGAGGTGTCGGTTTTAAAAAGGGGCATAGGATAACTGCCGCCCGCAAAGATTCGCCAGGCAAATGCCGACCGCCTGATCTTATAGTTCTGTCGAAAATCAGCATCCAGCTTGATGAATCTTTTCAGGTTGCTGTCTAGAAATTTTGATTGTATTAAACCCGTTAACAGTCCGGAAGATTCCAGGTTAAAACGGGTGAGGTTGGTAACCAGTTTACTTCCTCCGCTGATGGACAAGCCCGTGATCGATGACACTATCAAGCCATCATTGAAAATGTATCTAAATGATCGGTTGGTGTCGATTAGCTTGTTAAGTTCTTTCCGCGCAGTCAGCGAGGCAAATTCGATATTCGGGAGGCGGACGGATAGAATGTATTTCTTCCAATTGAAACGATAACCCCAGGAAGCATTGATGTTAGACAGGTATAAAAGGTCAGTGATGTCCCTGATATTGATGTTAAATGCCAGCGATGTTTGTCCCGCCTCCTTCAGCTCGGGAGAAAGAAAAGAATAGCGTGGCAGCACCCTTGGGAAGGTGATTACGTGGCTCGCAGAATACTCAAGTGTCTGGAAGCCTTTTTTTGTAGAATTCAGCACCACGCCAAACCGGGCGTTTGTACTGGCGAGGTTGGCACCGCGGGCAAAGTTCCTGTTTTGAAGTCCCAGGTTCACGCCAATGAGGTTTCCCTGTGTAAAAGGGTTGCCCTCGTTACCCCAGCTCTGGCTTCCCTGCAGGTTGCCTTCGAACACATATTTGTCAGAGGGCGTGAGCTTTACAATAAAATCGACTGTGTCGCTGTCCTCACGGGGAATGGCATCGATGTTCACCAGCCGGAAACTTCCCAGTGCGTTAAAGCGATTGATTGTTTTTACATAGTTGCGTTGCCGGTACAATTCGCCGCTGGTAAGAAATGAATTCTCAAGCATCACCCGCGACTTAAACAAGTTCTGGTAAGAAATGATGGTGTTGTTGCCGAGCTGCTTTCTTACAGGAATTAACTGGGAGGTGTCTGCCGAAAGGTCGGGATAGAACAAAACCTTACCAATATAATAGCGCACCAGATGGGCACTGTCTACAGCCG
>JBGTIL010000541.1:0-5387 GCA_041745695.1 Chitinophagaceae bacterium
TAATTTTGCCATGCTGGAGCAATAGGAAATAAAACCCAAGATCAGGAAAAGGGAGCTTAAAAAACCAGGATGGAAACTCTTTACTTAAAATATTCCGGTGCACCACAGAGGGTGTGTACACAGGGTTAACAGCATCGAGAAAATGGTCTTCGGTTAAAATATTGTCGGCACCCATCAGGGGGTCGCCAGATTCATACAGGGTATTACTGATCTCGTTAACCATAGTTACCCTGTGAAAACACATTACTACCTCGGGGTGATTTTCAAGGTAGTCTACCTGCTGTTGTAATTTATGGTTGTTTGTCCAATAGTCGTCGCCATCCAGCCAGGCCAGGTACTTGCCCGTACACATGGCATAGGATTGATAAAACATAGGGTTCATGCCCAGGTTCTGAGGAGGCAGAAACAGTTTTATCTTTTCAGGATATTTTTCTTTGTAAGCCATAACAATGGCGCGGGTGCTGTCTTGTGACCAATCTTCGCCGATAACGATCTCATAATCGAAATTGGTGACCTGGCTAAGCACCCCTTCGATAGCCTGGGCAATGTATTTTTCGTGATTATAAGTTGTAATCCAAACGCTTACCAGCATAGATGAGATTTTAGGTAGCCAGGGCTATCAGGTGTTTTTAAGTCCGTAATACATGCCGCGTCCAAAAAAACCTTTTTGATCATACGTGGGCGTGATGCCTGCCTGAAGGAAGGCTTCCCGGTACTCAGCATCTGTCCAAAGTCCCATCGTATGCTTTTCTGTAAAGGTGCTGATACCTTCCGGTGAGGCAACCATGTAATGAATATCAAAAACAGAGGTCAGCTGGTGGCGCGCGCTCTTATACATCCAGGCAATTTTCAGATCAGGTTTATCTACAAAGTTGGCCGTCAGCCGGTCTACCCAATAGTTCTCGGGGTAGATCCAGGGTTCTAAAAGAAGAAGACCACCGGGAGCCAGGTGATCGGCCATATTGTGTACTGCCTTATTGAGGTTGGCAACTGTTTTTACATAGCCTATAGAGGAGAAAAGGCTCACCACCACATCGAACGTTTTACCCAGGCTGAATCCGGTCATATCAGCCTCATGAAAGTTCACTGCAGGGCAGCGCTCGCGGGCAACTCCTAACAGGCCAGCATCGAGGTCAAGCCCTTCTACCGAATAAGCATGCTGCAGAAAAGCCAGGTGCTTGCCTGTGCCGCAACCTACATCAAGCAGTGTGCTGGCAGCAGGATTTATTCTGGTAACAAGACCCTGAAGCTCAGAACAAGCCAGTCCGTAGTCTTTGAACTCATAGAGAGCATCATAATAAGAAGCGGTCTTAGTGAACATGAAAAATCTGAATTAAATACGTAATCACAACAATGAATGGGTGGTTTCTGAAGGATAGAGGACTACTGACGATAAGCAGGAAAAAAACCTGACCTGTCTGCAGGATCCTTATCGGTAGCCATACAAAGCGACTGGTATTTATCGGGCTGGTATACCTGCTTACTGCAACGGAGTGTGTATCGCTGCGGTCCAAAAAACTGTTTGAATTGCGCAATTGCGTCGTTTTCCGAAACTCCTCCACCCAGGTTGAGGAATGGTACCTCCATTGCCTGCAAATGTTGAACCGCAAACCAAATCAAAGCCGTGGTATGTTGCCTGCCCTGCGGCAGTGAAACATTAAACAAATACTCAGCGCCATGTGGCGTGTATGCAAATACCGAAACCGCCTCCACGCCTGTTTTACTCGTTATCCCAACTATAAAAACAGCATCTGTGTCTATCAGCGACAACATGGTCTCGCTTGAAAAAGCATACACAGCTGAAGCGCCCCTGCTTTCAAAGAAAGCGGAATAATTTTGCACAAAAAAATTCTTTAAAGCGGGCTTATCAACTACAAAGTCATATTGCTGTTTATCGAACTTGCGCAACTGTTGTTTCCGATTGTGCGACAACCGATTAAACAACTGAGAGATAGGTTTAGTCAGGTCCAAAACATATAGCGAATTATATGCATAACATTCGGGCATGCAAAGGTAAGAAGCATTTTCAAAAACAGGATTCAAACCAATATAACCACAAACATAATCACGCTCGCGTGCAAAGGCCTTCCAGTGTTCATCAAAGCGGGCACAATTCGCGTTACCAGTGAAGCCGGAAAATCCGTAAGGTGTTACTATATCAGTATAGCCCTTGTACTGCCTCTCTCCTATCGGGCAAACAATTCTTGTGTCGCCTTCTGCATATTGATACAGGTAGGTTGGCATTCCGGTAGTCAGGCTCATGGCATAACAACTTTCCCAGGTATGTCCAAATGCATGCGGAACAGCTTTGAGTGCGCTTCTCCAGGCCGTTGCGTTGCTAAGGGGAATGAGTTGTTGTTCCGGCGCTGCCATAATAGATGATTGGAGAAAGCTATTGCAAGTCGAACTGACGCAGCATTGAAATGATTGTCTCTTTCGGGTAATGCATCATCAGGTGAATAATAGAAAGCGGGGCAGCAGACTCATCGAGAATAATACGCGCACTATATAGAAATTTGAGCTCAATGTGTTTTTGTTCGAACAGTTTTTTATCGTAAAGATCAATTCCGCCAGCAGGGTTGATATACAGCTCCGCACCTTCCTGGCGGCAAATGTCTATTATCCTTTCCTGACCCCACAAATGTAAATTATCGTAGCCTGAAGTGCCGGGGATAATCACCGTTTGAATCTGTAAAAAATCACATAACTGTTGAAGACTCTGATGGAGGAAGCGCACCAGGTTAGCTTCGGGGTTTAGAAGTATTCCCTCTATTACAGGAAATGCCACTTTAAAACAGGGCGCCTTTGCATACCCAAGCCGGAGTGTTTTTAAGAACCGTTGCTTCCAGGCGGGGTTGGGGTCAATCGTACAGGCACTTATAAAGGTATTTTGTGATGTGTTGACCAGGGGCAGTGTAAAAAGAAATGGAGCGCCTGCAAGTTCAATATAGTTGCGATTGATCCATCCTTTTTTGATATAGTTGACTTCGTCTAATATAATAAATTTATCTACTGCGTTAATCAACTGAAAGTAACCAATGTAAGGAAAGAAATAGGGCTGAATGATTGCCACTACCATGTCAAACGGAAGATTTAATGATGCCTGCAATCAGGTGAACAGACGCTTCGTCAAGGTCGTGGTAAAGCGGAAGGCACAGCACCCTTGCTGCAACGGAAGTAGCAATGGGGGTGGGCATATACGTTACGTAGTTCAGTGCATTGAGCGCTGGGAAAAAATAACGGCGCGGAAAAATGTCCTGTGCATTCAGCGCGGCAAGAACAGTCAGCATCTTTTCCGTAGTGGGAAATATAACGGGGTAATAGGCGTAGTTATAAAGCACGTGCTCACCCGTTACCGGGCGCATTACATCTGCATCGCACAGCAGGCTGCTGTATAAGTTACTCAGCCTTGCCCTTTTGTCGATAAGGTTGCCTACCTGGGGCAGCACGCAAAGGCCCATTGCCGCATGAAATTCTGAATTTTTACCGTTGATCCCCAGTCCGAAAAATGCCTCTGTCCCATTGTGACCAAAGTTGATCATGTAAGCAATTTTGAAAGCCAGGGCGTCATCATTGGTAACAATGCAACCACCTTCAACGGTGTGAAAAAGTTTGGTTGCATGAAAGCTGAGTGTAGAAAGATCACCAGAGGTAAGAATGCTTTCTCCGTTAAGTTTTACGCCAAAAGCATGTGCCGCATCGTATAATACTTTTAGGTTATGTTTTGCAGCGATCTGCGCAATAGCCTCGATATCACAGGGATTCCCATACACGTGGGTAGCAAGGATGGCAACTGTTTGAGGGGTGATTGCAGCCTCTATCAGTGTGGGATCGAGGCATAATGTGTCTTTGTCGATGTCTACAAATACCGGCGTAGAACCTTCCCACACAATGCTCGACGTTGTTGCTACATAGGAAAATGGAGTGGTAATGATCTCGCCTTTCAGATCCAGTGCTTTTATCCCAACCTGCAGGGCAATAGTGCCGTTGGCAACAAAAAACAAATGCTTCACACCCAGGTAGGCCTTTAGCTGTTGTTCCAGTGCAACAACCAGCGGACCATTATTCGTAAGCCAGTTGCGCTCCCAGATTTCCCGCAGGTAGGTAGTGTAATCTTCGAATGCCGGCAGGTACGACTTAGTTACATTGATCATAGTGGTGGGCCTTGTGGGTGGCGCTCAGGAAGCATGGTAGTATGGTTGCGGTAATGAATGGCTATACTGGATCCGGTTCCTGCAACAGAACCTGTTCTACTTTAAAAGGAAATGCGGGTCTTACCGCGCCCCACCACTTATCGAAATACTTTGTTTCTCCGCGGTAGTCTTCCAGCTCGAAGGATAAACATTCTGCTAACTCATATACAATGGTTGTTGTGTCTTCCATTACATAGAGCGTTATGTAATAGGAGCCATCATTTAAAAACTGTCCGGGTATGGTGCAGGTTCCTTCAATAACACCGGTAGTATAGACTTGTGATAAAGAAGGCACATCAAATATACATTCACCTGCGTACGAATATAGCAGTAGCTCTATGTTCAACCGCACATCCTTCCGAAAGTTCAGCATCCGGAATTTAATAGTAAGCGGAACGCGGATATCCATGATGCCGGAAGCATCGAGGTGAGGTATGATCTCTATTTCCTGGAATTTAATCCGGGCGTTACCTGGAGCGGTGGCAGGATCAGTCCAGGTTTGCTTCAGGTTGTGCTGCTTGTAATTATTAATGTAACCGGCAATAACAGTATGAGCCTGACCGGATTCTTTCACCTTTCCCTTTTCTAACCACAGTGCTTTTTCACAGAGGCTCGTTACCGCCTGCATGTTATGGCTTACAAATAAAATTGTTCTTCCCTGCCCGGCTACTTCGGTCATTTTACCGAGGCATTTTTTTTGAAATTCTGCGTCGCCCACTGCCAGTACCTCGTCTACAATTAAAATTTCCGGTTCAAGGTGGGCGGCAACGGCAAAGGCCAACCGCACCAGCATGCCCGAAGAATACCGCTTCACCGGGGTATCTATGTGTTGCTCTACTCCGGAGAAAGCTATGATCTCGTCTAATTTCCTTTCAATCTCCCGCTTGGTCATTCCAAGGATGGCACCATTGAGAAAAATATTTTCGCGTCCGGTTAACTCGTAGTGAAAGCCTGTACCCACTTCCAGGAGGCTGGCGATCCTGCCCCTGATTTTTATCTTTCCACTGGTAGGTGAAGTGACCCTTGATAATATTTTAAGTATAGTAGATTTTCCTGCACCGTTTCTTCCAATGATTCCAAGTGTATCACCCTGTGACACCGTGAAATTGAGGTCCCGCAGGGCCCAGAAATCGCCTTTCTTAACCGGGTTGTGTGCTTCATCTACGCTGCTATTGGGGTTAGCCCGCCCCCTCA
>JBGTIL010000542.1:0-3248 GCA_041745695.1 Chitinophagaceae bacterium
TGCCGCGGGACAGAATTTTAAGCAGGGGGAATTTCTTTTTTAATAAATCTAATTTGCCGTTGTTAACACCAAAGAATTCGATAGGGTTAACACTTTCAAGGTTAATGATTGTGTCTCTCAAGTCTGTTCTGTTTAGAATTCAGGAATTTGTTTATAGGGCCGCCGCAAGTTTTTCAGGCTACAATTTAGTACAGTTCCTGTTACATAAATGGTAGTTACTTGCTTCAGAAAGATATAAAAAAACTGTGCCTTTTTTACAATTATCTGGGCAGCGCTTAACCGATTGGATATTGCTAACCCTCATGTACCGGTGTATGCATCGCTTGTTTTCAACTCCTGTTACAACATTGTTCTTCTTTTCCTAATTTCATCGCTCAACTCATCCTGTATGAAGAAAGTTTTCAGTGTCGTTTTGATCACGCTTTTTACCCTCACCGGCTTTACTCAAGATCTTAGCTACTACCTGCCCGACAGCGTGACCTATGATGCTGCTGTTCCTAAACCTTCTTCTGTGATCCATCATGAAGTGGGTGAATGGCATGTGACGCATGACCGCCTGGTAAATTATATGCGGGCGATAGCCACAGCAGTGCCTGGAAGAGTGAAGCTGGAAACAATGGGACTTACCTATGAAAACCGTCCCCAGGTGCTGCTGGTCATCACTTCACCTAAGAATCATCAGAACCTCGAAGCAATAAGGCAGCAACATATTTCTTTAACCGACGCAGGCAAATCGGCCACTGCCGATATTGCCAGCATGCCTGTGGTGGTGTGGATGGGTCATTCAATCCACGGCAACGAAGCCTCCGGTTCCAATGCTTCCCTGCTTAGCGCTTACTACCTAGCGGCGGCGCAGGGCAAGCAGATAGACGAACTGCTCCAAAATGTAGTGATCCTGTTTGATCCTTCGTTTAACCCCGACGGTTTGCAACGGTTCTCAACCTGGGTCAACCAGCACAAAAGCAAGAACCTGGTTACCGATCCCAACTCACGTGAATTTAACGAGGTATGGCCCGGTGGAAGATTCAATCACTACTGGTTCGATCTTAACCGCGACTGGCTGCCGGCAGTGCATGTAGAAAGCCAGAACAGGCTGGCATGGTTCCACAAATGGAAGCCTAATATTCTTACCGACCATCACGAGCAGGGCAGCAATGCCACGTTCTTCTTTCAGCCCGGCGTTCCATCCCGTGTTAATCCATTGACGCCTGCAAAAAATATGGAACTGACAGAAAAGATGGGAAAGTTTCACGCGGCCTTTCTCGACCGGATCGGCTCTCTCTACTTTACCAGGGAGAACTATGACGATTTTTATTATGGCAAAGGTTCTACCTACCCTGATGTAAATGGTGCAATAGGGATCTTATTCGAGCAGGCATCCAGCAGGGGGCATGCGCAGCAAACTGCAAACGGGATTCTCCGTTTTCCCTTCGCTGTGAAGAACCAGTTCATTACGGCTTTGTCCACTCTTGAGGCAGCCAAGGCCATGCGCACAGAATTTTTGGCATTTCAGCGCGACTTCTACAAAGGCATACAGGCCGAGGGCGCTGCTTCCAGTGTAAAAGGGTATGTGTTCGGCAGTGCCAATAACAGGGGTGCGGTTAAAGAATTCCTCACAATGCTCAAGCGCCACCAGATCAACATTTTTCATCTCGGAAATAATATCAAAGCCGATGGAATAGACTTTACAACCGGGGGCGCTTACGTGGTCCCTTCGGCTCAACCCCAACACCGGCTCATCAAAGCCATCTTCGAAAAAACGCTCACCTATAAAGACAGTTTATTTTACGATATAACCGCCTGGACAATGCCCCTGGCCTACGGGTTACCCTCGGCGGAACTGGGTGCAGGCGCTTACAATCCGGGTTTGTTGGGAACCGCCTACACCGAGAGCGAAAAGCCTGTGAATGCCCTGGCGAGAAGCGAATACGCGTACCTGTTACCCTGGACCGAACTGTTCGCTCCCGCAGCTTTGTATGAGTTGCAGGGTGCGGGCATTATTCCAAAAATTGCCACCGCTCCATTTGAATTAACGGTGGCGGGCAGCCGTAAAAAGTTCGATCACGGAACGGTCATGATCTCTGTGCAGGGTCAACCATTGGCAAGCGACAAACTGTTTGCACTGGTGAAACAAATCACAGACAAGTACAGTCTGCCAGTTTACAGTATCACTTCCGGTTCTTCTTTATCGGGCAGTGATTTAGGAAGCAGCAAATTTGTAGCCGTCACCAAGCCTTCTGTTGCTATGCTCACGGGTGCGGGTGTGAGTCCGCTCGACGCGGGAGAGTTCTGGCACCTGATGGATCAGCGCATGAACATGCCGCTGTCGCATTTAGACATATCCACTTTCAATCGCGCAGACCTCAGCAAATACACGACTATTGTTTTGGTCAGCGGCATTTACAATGAACTCAACCGGGAGAAGTTAAGGCAGTGGGTGCAGGCAGGCGGCGTATTGATAGCGATGGAAGACGCTGTAACCTGGGCCGCGACGGCAGGTATCAGCAACGTAACATTTAAAAAAGTAAAGGGAGGCGCCGACAGTACGCAAACGCTCCGGTATTCTGACAAAGATCAGATCGAGGGTGCCCAGGCGATGCGCGGTGCCATTTTTCGGGCTGAGGCCGATCTCACGCATCCCCTGGCTTACGGATACGAGGTGCCTTATGTGAGCATGTTCAAGGGTAATAAAGTATATATGGAAAGGAGCAAAAATCCTTTCGCAACGCCTTTTATTTATAAAGATGCACCCTTGCAAAGTGGCTGGCTAAGCCGCCAAAACAAAGACGCAGTAAAAAATTCTGCTGCTGTTGTGGTCAGCGGGCTTGGCAGCGGAAAGGTGATCTCTATCGCAGACAATCCTAACTTCCGGGCTTTCTGGCTCGGTGGCGCCAAGCTGATGATGAATGCTATCTTCTTCGGCAAAATGATCGACACAGGATTTACAGCCGAGTAGCCAATCACGCCCTGAAGCCTCAGCAAAGATGTAAATGGCAACTCATGCTGGGGGTGAGCCAAACTAATTGGTCCAGTCGGGAAGCTGATTCAGCTGCACTAACTGGCCTTCAACGTTTTTCCAGGCGGCGGTCGCATTACCGTTGGTGATCACGAGGTAGGTTACTGGTACCGTCATGTTATACCGGAGTACCTGCTGCAACACGAGCTCGTTGATTGAAACCGCCGGCTCCTTGCACTCAACCAGCATCCATGGTTCATGGTTGTGGTTGTAGACCAGGATGTCGAAGCGC
>JBGTIL010000543.1:0-4864 GCA_041745695.1 Chitinophagaceae bacterium
TCCTGATGGCACCCTGATCGAATACGTGGAAACGCATAAAGTGCCCATTGTGAAACGACTGGGCTGGTACCTTAACCTGCGCAAGCGCCAGAATACCAAAGCCCTGCCGCGGTGGCTCGTGAAATGTATGGGTTTCAGTAAATCCAATTTAGAAACGGCGTCAACTTCGTTGCATGAGAACACCGCACCGGCTGTGGCCCCCGTTGTCCAATGATCTTGTTCCAGATTATACGAGCTTTTGCGCCTCTTGCCAGTCTTCTTCTGTATCAATGTCTATCAATTCTGGAAGCACATTAAAGGACAATCCTAATTTTTCGAAGTCTGTAAGCGTCGCCCTGCATACTTCTGCACTGCTCCATTCCTTGTTCTTAAACAGCTCAGGGTAAACCGCTTTGGTGCCGAGGAGGTAGTAGCCACCATCATTGGCCGGGCCAATAACAGCATCGTGGGTAGTCAGGCTTTCGAAGGCCCGGTCTATAATTTCCGTAGTAAGGTTGATACAATCGCTGCCGATGATCAGCACCTGTTCGTAACGTCGGGCAAAAACCGTTTCAAAAGCATGTTTCATTTTCTCGCCCAGGCCGCCTTCCAGCTGCAGTAACCGGAAGAAGCCGGCTTGCTCCCAAAGGTCGTTTGCAACCGGAGTGGAAGTATAAAAAACATATTTGTCGGCATTGTGGTTCCTTGTAATGGCACAGGTATGCTGCAAGAGCAGGCTGTAAATTTGTAGGGCTTTTTCATCGCCCATGGTAGCAGCGAGCCTGGTTTTTACTTTGCCCAACTCAGGGTTGCGTACAAAAATGATAAGAGCTTGCAACATGTATTTAGAAGTAGGACAGGTGAAAAGATAAGCGCAAAAGCAAAGGTTCGCATTTTTGTTACTCTCTCAATTTTTCACCCTCTCCCTTGTGTGGGCTCAATGTGTCATCCTGGTTCAAATTCATTTGTTGCTGCTTCCAGGGCGAGGAGTCTTTGGGCGGGTGTCCGAAGCGCAGCATCCACGACCGAACGCCCGTTTTTAATTCATGCCATATATTGGGAGATTGTGTGTTGCCGTAAGCCCGCCACTTTCCGGGCTTGATCCTTCCTTTGGCAGCAACAAACGTTTCAAACCCTTTAATCCACTCGTTGAAGGTTTGCATAAAGGGGGCTTCTTTGATCATGTCTTCAGCCTGGTTATCGCTGTACTTGCGGTTTTTTCCGCTGGTGCAGTGTACCCACAATTTATCGGGTACCTCAATGCCTCCGTAGCGGCATTGCCACACTAAAGGAGCATAAGCATCGCGCTCCTGTTCAAAAGGTTCTTTCATACCGTCAAAATAGGCTTTGTGCCTGAGGAGCTTGGGTACATTGTTTTCATCCATTTCATCGCCGCCCTCATCACCATAACAGAAAAAAGCTGCGGTACGGCCCTCGAGGTGGTTAACGCTCAATCCTTCCCATTGGGCTGTATGTTCCAATGCCATTGCCTTTTCGGGATCTTTATGTTCAATTGTTGTTTCGTCAGGATTGCCGCCGTTCATGCATACCAGCCTGTCGAACATCAGTTTCAGATTAGACGACGGCCCGTACCAGTTAATGGGTCCAATGATGGCCCAGGCATCGGCCATATCAAGCCTTGCATACAGGTCGAGGTCCCACATGAGATCGGGCTCCCTGATACTTTTTTTGCTGTAGCAGTTGCAGGGCCACACACATAAGGCCATGGACGTGGACACGCAGGCGTTGCAACTTTGTATGTGCGCACGACCGTACACATTGCCAAGATCTTCATAGTCGATCTCCCATTCAGATGGTAACTGTTCTGCCATGCGGAGCATCAGTGTTCTTGATTTGCTGTCGACGCCGGGGCAGTTGTATTGCCGGCGGTCAGAACCAGAGATGATCAGAACCCTGAAAGGACGTTCAGTGTGCGGACGTTTGGCGTTTTCATCATTTGGTTTCATGTAGCTAATTATTCGATGATTGATCTTGAACGTTTGAATGCAATACTTGGAGGCTGACAGGCATTCGGTGCTCCTTTCTCGTAGATCCTTTCAGTCATCAAAAAAGCCTGACCAATTGTTTGCTGTATATAATTGTAGGAAACATCAAAATGAATAACTGGACCCCTCAACGCAAAGTACGAAGTACACCCGTTGTTTCCGTGCCCAATATTGCATTAATTGTGCAAAGTGCTTCTCCGTTAATTCTTTACTTCACAATTCCGTCTATGACAATAAAATTAGAAGTGAAATCAAAATGATGGATCGCTTTCAATCCCATCGCATGCGAATCAAAAGTAAAACCTTCCATCTCTTTGTATTCGTATGTATTCAAAATCTGAATTTCATTAAATTTTATACCAAATCCATATTGAGACGAAGCGTTGTTTTGAGCAGGTCTGTAAATTTTGTTGTCCCTTTCAAATATTCTTCCAGCAGGCCGGCAATTCTCAGCATGGGTAGCTATTGGATTCATGGGGTGCGGCTTCCAATCGTCAGAAAGTAAGCTCTCGCTATAATATAGAAACAATTGATCATTGGTTGAAACAAAGGGATGGTTTGCCCTATTTGCAAAAAGCCACCATAGCCCGTCTTTAAAGAAAAATGTACTGTCAATAAAACCTCTTCCTTCGATAAGATTCATCACAAAAATCCATTTATCGGGGAAAGCGGCTGCCTTATACACCTCTACTGTTTTATTTGCCGAGGTTTCAGGAATCATATAGTATTCACCTTCTATCTCAAAAACAAAAGGGTAAGATAGGTGATAGGGCTTTTCAATAACGGGTCGATGTAAGCCAACTTTGCCGGTGCTATCAATCTCAAGTACCGAAATATGTGCTTTGCCCTTAGAAAAATTAAATTCCTCAAAAAAGATAAAGTGGATATCGTTTTTCTTAATTATAAATGGATCGGCGAAAAATACATTTTTTGGCGGCGTTACAGGCTGAAACTTTACTGTTTCTAAAGTCTTAAAATCGAAAACATTTAAGGAATACAAGAGAGTAAATCGGCGTCTGAAGAATCTGTCTTTGAATTTATATTTCAAATAACCGAATAGGTTTTTTGTAAACAAAAATGCCATTGTAGTGTTTCCTGGAATGCCTCTTTTTGTCCAGTCAAACGACAGCTCTTTGCTTTTAAAGATCCCTGCAAAACGGTCATACATTTCGGACAGAGAATTGAGCCTGTGCTCCAGGTAGGATGCAGACTTCCAGGCTATAGAATTAAAATTATTTTTTACTGAAAAAGGAACGGAAGGAGTTGAGCCGTCATAAAGAATATAATCACGACCATTTTGGCGCATCAGCATGTAGCTGCCGGTAACAGGACTGTTGTCCATCACTTCCCAAAAGCCGGGAATAGAACTGCTGCGATATGCACCGTGGCCGAAGTGAATATGCCAAAGACCAAACCGCGCTGCTTCGGAAAGGTTCTCTGGCTCTGAGGATCTTAAATGAATGGTGTAGATAATGTCGAGATTTAAAGTCTTTAGCCCTGATAAGTCATTTTCTTTTAGAGTATACATATTTTCAAAACTCACCACCTGCTTGGAATGCTGGTGGCGATATCCGCTACCGACACTGCTCTTTGTGCATCAAATTCGGAATGGAAGTATTTCTCTTCGAAATTTAGAAAAAGCCGGTAAAACAAGGAATAGGTTACGTTCTGAGTTTCTTCAGGAATAATTTTTAAAAAATACAGGGCATGTGAGTTCTGGTATGCAATAGACGAAATGGTTTCAGCGTACCAGGCTGGCACATAACCGTGGTCAGGCACTAGAAATCCGAGGTTCAACTTTTTAATCATAAGAGAATCACCATGTATCAAAATCCGCTGCCGTTAAAAGAAGATTCGTGTTCTTCAGATTTTCCCTGAAGTAAAAAAAACAAGAAGGTTCTTTTCCAGCTTTTTTAAAGAATTTCAGGAAGCGCGGCTGCGGCAAACTTTCAGTGAAATTAAAACGGATGGTATTGTAGCCAAGTAAGCGGGCTATTCGTTTCAATTCGTTGATAGTTGTTTGATCTACATTGTTATAGTTGTCAAAGTCTCCGATCCATAATACGTCAGAAAATTTGACCCAGGCAGTTACAGTGTTTATTTTAATAAATACTTTATCGGCTGCTCGCTTATATTGTAAATAATTTGCATCTCTACTCACTCTTGGATGTTCAATTAAAGGATTTACAAACTGATGTGGTGTTTCAACAATGTATGGTTTTAAAAACCTTTTGGCAATTTTTAAGTAGTATTTAAAGATTCCAAATTTCAGAGCCAGTTTTGCAAGTGGAATGGTCTTTACTTTTAGTTTCAGATCATATGAATTGGTATTATCCAAGTGTAACCAATTTAGACTGTTTACAAGTCCATGATAAGAATTGTTATTTGGACTTCCAAATGCCATCGAAATACCGTTATCACGACATTTATCAAGTGTCTTTCTTGCCAGCCAAAGAAACAGCCCTTTCTTTCTATGGTTCACATGTGTCATTGTATCTCCTGATTGAGCCCCAAACGCAGTTTCGTTATTTATCAGCAGCTTAACTGGAAAGACGCCATAGTAGGCTGCTGCTTCGTTGGACTGTTTATGTGTTGCGATATACCCTATTACTTCAATGCCCAACAAGCCAGTATTAAATCTTTCTATGAAGGTTTGATACTTCAGTTCAAGATTAAATGCCGATTTAAATAGTTCCTGCATGACAGAAAAATCGTGGAGCGAAATGGGAAATGCGTTGTATTCCACATCTAAATCATCCGTCCTGGTTGACATTCGGTAAAATTAGGGGAATACAGTTCGGTTAGTTTGGTTGGGCCTTTAGACATGCATACCCAGAGGACGATTTTAGCTATTTTCCTCTCGAAACAATTCTAACCTG
>JBGTIL010000544.1:0-5332 GCA_041745695.1 Chitinophagaceae bacterium
GGCTGCATCAGCTGCGGTGCATTATGACGATGTGCTCATCGCTCCCGTAACAACCACTTCTTTGCGTCCCGACTTTCAGATACTCGTGTACCCTGTTATTAGTTTCAACAGCGAGTTCGGGCACAAAGGTTCGCGCGATAACCTGTTAGGTACGGGGGCAGCTGAGAAAGCCATTAGCTATTACTCCAACGAACTGCAGGTAACAAAACAATCGCCTCCCGCTTTTCTCGTGCATGCCGGTGATGACAGGGTAGTGCCTGTTGCCAACAGCCTGGCTTATTATGCAGCACTTCAAAAACACGGAGTGCCGTCTGACCTTCATGTGTATGCGCAGGGCGGTCATGGCTTCGGCACTACGCCGGCTTTCGACGAATGGTTTGGACGCTGTATTCAGTGGATGCGTGCCGCTGGTTTCGTTGCGAAGTAGGTCCTGCTGAACTTCTTTTGTGGGTAGAGGGCAGCTCAAAGCAAGACGTTATTTTGCAGGAAGAATCTATACCGTAAATCACCCGGTTACTGAATCACGTGTTAGTCTTCACCATTGTCATGAATGTAACACACCGCTCCATTTAAAAAAAGAACATCCGGATGGCTGAAGGAAGCGAAAGCGGGATGTCGCCGGGTATCCCATACACGCTGCTAGCCTGACCTTCTATATACCAGGTTGCTGTGGACGGCCGCCAGACTGCACAATCTGTTTCACCGTCGCCATCATAATCAGCCGGTGAAGGAATGTCATTGGCTGCGCCGATGCTGACTGTTAGCTGGTTTCTGATGATGAACTCTCCCGTCGATGGGCGGTACACAGCGCGATCTACGGTTCCATTGCCGTCATAGTCTCCGGGCACCGGGATGTCGCCGCTACGGCCCCATTGTACAGTGTTCAATACATTGGTGGTGCTTAGCACCACGTACCAGTTACCATCCGAAGGACGGAAGACTGCCTTGTCTGCATGGTTATCTCCATCATAATCACCAGGCACCGGAATATCGCCGCTCTGACCCATCTGCAAAGTTGAAACCACGCCGGTGACCCCGTTCTTCAGGTACCAGGTGCCGTTAGACGGCC
The DNA here is from genome assembly GCA_041745695.1 of Chitinophagaceae bacterium. GTDB lineage: Bacteria > Bacteroidota > Bacteroidia > Chitinophagales > Chitinophagaceae > Flavisolibacter. The sequence continues at coordinate 1,070 of JBGTIL010000544.1, forward strand.
GGAAGACGGCCCTTTCTGCTGTGCCGTCTCCGTTAAAATCTGCCGGAACCGGAATGTCGCCGGTCACACCAAATTGCACGGTGCTGTACGCAGTATTGGCTGCATTCATTACATACCAGTTACCAACCGAGGGTCGCCACACAGCGCGGTTGGTGCTGCCGTCATTATCAAAATCGCCGATCACCGGAATGTCCCCACTTCTCCCCAGCACCACCTGTGATGTGGGGCTAACATAAAAGCTATTATTCGAATTACGGTAGAGCGCTTTCTCTACCGACCAATTATTATTGTAATCGCCGATCACGTGTTTGAATAACGGTTGACTGTACACGCCCAGGTTGGCGGATACCGCCCTGGAACTACCGTCGCTGGGGCGATTCAGAACCTGGGGTGTGCCGGAACCATTATCCTTTACCAGGCAGGAAGAACCCCCTCCGTCAAATATAGCTCCATCAAAAGCTCCGAAATGCAACAGCCAGTCAGCAGCCTCGGCATGATTGACACCTTCGCTCCATCCAGGCTGTCTGCCATCAATAACCACCATCACCAGGTAGCGCTTGTTTGCAGAGAGACCGATAACGGTTCGCGGTTGTACGTCCGGGTTAGTGCCTATGTTGGCACCATCTTTAAGAATTATTTCTGCGCCACCGACAGCGGTGAAAATTCCCGAAGGGTTGGCAGCGCTGCTTAACAAACTGGCCAACATGCCACTGGTAAAATTCAATTGCGTAGCAAAAGTTCCTGATTCAGCATTAGATACAAGGCTTCCGTTTGATATCAGCAAGCCGCGGTTATCGGCAGTAGTACCATTCGGGGTAAAAAAATTCGTATTCACGGCTGCCTTCAGATTGTGAACATCCAGGAACGCGGGTGTTGTTTGCAGTGTGGTTTCTCCTGCCCCTGTTCCGTTGCCTGGTGTTGCCAAAAGCTTTATCGCAGGATTGGTAAGGTCTACGCGCAGGGCGAAAGCCCGCTGCAGGCGGGGTGAGGTCTCGGTGCCGGAAGCAGATGCGATCCCTTTATAGACCTGTGTAAAAACAGCTGTGCCGGTAGTTGCAGCCCCCAGTGAAGCTACAGACTCGAGGGCAAAAGGTTCAGACTTTAGTTCTTCTCTCTGTGGTTGTTTACAGCTAAACAAAAAAAACCCGGAAAAGAAAGCACAAGCACAGAAGAGCCATTGCGAAACTTTCATTTTTATAAATTAAGTGAGGTGAAAAAACAGTTATCCTTTGCTGCAAAATGAAGACACCTCTTCGCTTTTAAACCTCAACCACTGGCACTTCCCTATGAATGTATTATTCTTCTTATGAGAAAAAAAGATCAAAATGAGCGAATCTTTACACTTTTTGATTTAATTCGTCCTGGATTACCTGCCACCACTTACAGCTTCAAGCACGCTTCGTTACTGCATCATTACATATTATGGAGATCAAAATATTGAGTCCTCTTTGGGGACATGAACACCGTGACCTGACATCTTTTGTAGATCAGATTAAAGAAGCAGGTTACGATGGTATCGATACCTGGGTGCCTTCTGAAGCTGCTCAGCGTAAGCTCCTGTATGATCACCTGCAACAGGAAGAGATGTGTATTGTAACCCACCAGCATGCTGCAGCCGGCGCTGACTTTCACGCTTTTAAATTGTCATTCCGGGAGCAGCTCGAACTGTGTGCCGAACCCGGTCCCATCCTGATCAACTCGCATACGGGAAGGGATTACTTCTCCTTCAATCAGAATACAGAACTCATTGAAATAGCCTCCGATTTCAGCGCCCGGACCGGTATCCTGGTTTGCCATGAAACCCACCGCGGAAGATTTGGTTACAGCCCGCAGATGATCCAGGAATTCTTCAATATGCAAACTCCTTTTTCTCTTACAGCCGATCTTTCTCACTGGGTATGTGTAACCGAAAGTATGTTGGAGCACTTCGGTGCCACACTGAAGGAAACGATAAGGAGAAGCCGTTGCATCCACGCACGTGTAGGCTTTGAAGAAGGGCCGCAGGTGCCGCACCCCGGCGCCCCGGAATGGCAGTATGCACTCGACCATTTTCTTGGCTGGTGGGATGCAATCGTTGCTGCGTCTGCCCAGGCAGGAGTCACTTATTTACCAATCACGACAGAGGCTGGCCCTCAGCCCTACATGCCTTCCCATCCCTACACCAACAGTCCTGTAGCAGATCAGTATGAGGTGAATACCTGGATGAAAGACCTGTTGCACAATCGTTACGCTCTATACCGGTAATTCCATCTGTGAGTTCCGCGTGCGGAAAAACTTGGGTGAGACATTGTTCTTCTTTTTGAACAGCTTTGAAAAATAAAATACAGATTCGAAACCTGTCTGGTAAGCCACCTCATTGATATTGAGATTGGTAGTTAGGAGCAGGTCCTTGGCACGGTTGAGCCGCAGGTTAAGATGGTATTGATTGGGTGATTCGCCTGCAATTTTTTTGAATGCTTTTCTGAAGCTCGAATAACCCATGGGCAACTCCTGCACCAGTTTCTTCATCTCTACAGGCTTTTCCAATGACTCCTGCATAAGAAATTTTGCCTTGGCGATGAGCATACCTATAGAGTCATTGTCAGCATGATTATACAGAGACACCGAATTAAGAACACCAAGGATCTGCAGGGTAATGCCGGAGATCACCTGAGGGTAACCGGTAGGAGCGTTGCGCACTGTATCAAAAAGCGAGAGAAAAAGACTTAACAGTTCCTGGTTCAGTCCAACGTTGATAAAAGGCTGTTGGGGCGAAAAGAAGTCTTTCTGCATCAGTGAGGCGGGGATAGAACCGTTGAAGCCTACCCAGAATTCTTCCCAACCCGAATGCGGATCGGGCTTATAACGGTGCCACACACCCGGATACAAAAAAAAGCAGGTGCCCGCGCTGATAGCGGTAGGGCCTGTTTTTGCCGATTCAAAAGTTCCTTGTCCTTTGGAGATAAATACCACGTAAAAGGCATTTAGAATGCGCCCGTTGTTCCAATTGAGGGAATGGGTTTGGGGATGATCCTGGTTGTTGGGATACTGTTGATTGGGATTCACTTTTGCGTAACCCACTGTGGTTACATAAAAACCCCACTTCTCTTCGAGCGGCGTGATGTGCAGGTATTTGAAATAGTTTTTCATAGTTATATAAGTACTGAAAGCGGCGTAAAAATATCAAAAAGTACAAAAAAAACGTGGCAAAGCTATCAGTGCATATGGTATACAATAGGGTAGTTTTGGAAGTGACATGATTTTCATTGTGTTACCGAATCAAGATAATAAATTCTGCTGCTATGTGTCAACTCCTGCCAAGCTTGTGCCTGCGCCACAGATCTCTTTTCTTACTTTCCTTTTTGTTTTTTTCTTTTGTTGCATTTGCCCAGCCGGTTTCTATCACGGGTAGAATTAGTTCTTCCGATGGGGTAGCACTAACGGGTGCCACTATTAGCGTTAACAAAAGTGGCGTCAGCAGCCAAAGTGGAGATAATGGCAGGTACAGCATACTGGCTGCAAAAGGCGACAGGCTGATCTTTTCTTTCGTGGGTTATAATACCCAGGAAATAGAAGTGAAAGAAGAAGTGGTAATAAATGTAGCCCTTGTTGCAGCAGCAAATTCTTTGAATGAAGTAATCGTAACCGGTCTCACCACACAAAAAAGATCTGAAGTTACAGCGGCTATCAGCACCATTTCCGGCGTTGATATACTTAAAGCACCGGTATCGAATATTACCAATGCCATAGCCGGCAGGGTACCTGGTGTAATTGCCCAGCAAAGCAGCGGGCGCCCCGGAATGAACCAGGCAGACCTTTACATCAGGGGGCAGGTTAGTCCGGATGCGAGGGCTTTGATTGTAGTGGATGGTGTAGAGCGGGAAACCTTTGGCGATATAGACCCGAATGAAATTGAAAGCATTACAGTGTTGAAAGACGCAGCCTCCACTGCACTTTACGGGATCAAAGGTGCCAACGGTGTATTTGTTGTGACTACAAAAATCGGCAGAGACGCGGCAGCCAAGGTATCACTTACCAGTAACGTGGGGATACTCGGCTATACCTCGTTGCCAGGGATACTGCCTGCGTACGAAAGTGCGTTGCTGCATACAGAGGGGCAGGTAAATATCGGCGATGGCAGCAGGAGATTGTTCACTAATGAAGACCTGGAGACATTCAAAAACAAGACCGGCGATCCCCTGCTTTATCCTGATGTGAACTGGTATAAAGCCTTAACCAAACCGCACTGGCTGCAAACGCAGAACAATGTGAATATTTCCGGCG
>JBGTIL010000545.1:0-8944 GCA_041745695.1 Chitinophagaceae bacterium
GGCAATGGGCGTTTTGCCGCTGGCAGTAATGGCTTTTACAAGCTTCTCCACTTCTTCATCAATGGCAATAACAGCATGGCGGTAGGCGGCAAGCTTTTCTTCTTTGGTGGCTGCGTTCTGGTCGATGAGATTTTCGATGTCGTTGAAATCGAAATGCCCAATGACGGCAATTTCATCACCGTTCAAAAAATCATTGCTCTGGATATTGAGAAAGTACTGGAGGAAAGAAGTCCAGGCAGTGCTGGCTCCCGGGATGCCATCATTGGCCTGTACACCGATGTCTTCCGGAATACCGAACAACACATACTCTGCATCCAGCTGAACAAAAGATTCGGGGCTTTGGTTTGCGTTCAGCACCTGCAGGCGTTCACCGAGTTTGGTTTCGAAGCGGCGGAGATTGGTAAGGGAGAGCAATTCGTTCTTGCTGTAGAATTTGAAATGTGGTAATTGCATAATAATTGTTTTATCACAGCGCAACTGGTATAAATGTACTTGTTTGTGTTGATTTGCCACGGAGGCAGGGGGGCAGGGAGGATCACGGAGAGAACGCGACCGTCATTGCGAGGCACGAAGCAATCTCTCAGGGTTCACCACACAGAAACATAGGTTATCATTTACCCTGTGTTCCTCCCTGCCCCCGAGTCTCCGTGGTTCCTCCCTTTGCCATCGGGGCATGGTATTTTCTGACCTGCCTCCTTTCAGCCTCCCAAAACCAGTTTACATGAACGAAACCGCCGGCAGCCCAGACAAAAACCTTCTCTGGTACAAAGACGCCATCATCTACGAACTGCACATCAAAGCCTTTTGCGATAGCAACGGCGATGGCACCGGCGACTTTGCCGGGCTCATGACCAAGCTCGACTACCTGCAGGAACTTGGTGTCACAGCCATCTGGGTACTACCCTTCTACCCTTCTCCCTTGAAAGACGATGGCTATGACATTGCAGACTACTACAGCATTAACAGCCGCTACGGAACGATAGAACAATTTCAACAGTTCCTAACGGAGGCACACAAACGAAATTTAAAAGTGATCACCGAGCTGGTGATCAACCATACTTCCGATCAGCATCCCTGGTTTCAGAAAGCCCGCCTTGCGCCCAAAGGCTCCCCCGAAAGAAACTACTATGTATGGTCCGACAGCCCGGACAAATACAAAGACGTACGCATTATTTTTGGTGACTTCGAAGCATCCAACTGGAGCTGGGACCCCGTTGCCCAGCAGTACTTCTGGCACCGCTTCTTTCACCACCAGCCCGATCTCAACTTCGACAACGAACAGGTGCAACAGGAGATATTTAAGATACTCGACTTCTGGTGCGCCATGGGTGTTGATGGTTTCCGCCTTGATGCGGTGCCCTACCTATTTGAGCGGGAAGGCACCAACGGTGAGAACCTGCCCGAGACCCATGCCTTCCTGAAACGCCTGCGCAGCCATGTGGATGCGCACTTTCCGGGCATCGTATTTCTTGCCGAAGCCAACATGTGGCCCGAAGACTCCGCCTCCTACTTTGGCGATGGAGACGAGTGCCACATGAACTATCATTTCCCTGTAATGCCACGGATGTTTATGGCCCTTGAGCAGGAAGACCGCTACCCGATCACCGACATCTTCGAACAGACGCCCGCAATCCCCGACAGCTGCCAGTGGGCACTGTTCTTAAGAAACCACGATGAGCTCACACTGGAGATGGTCACTGATGAAGAGCGCGACTTCATGTATAAAGTTTACGCCAAAGACCCAAAGGCAAGGATCAATCTGGGTATCTGGCACCGCCTGGCGCCGCTGATGGACAACGACCGCAAGCGCATCGAACTAATGAACGCGCTGCTTTTTTCCCTGCCCGGAACACCAGTAGTTTACTACGGCGACGAGATAGGTATGGGTGATAATTTTTACCTCGGCGACAGGGATGGTGTGCGCACACCCATGCAATGGTCGCCCGACCGCAACGCCGGTTTTTCGTCTGCCAACCCACAGCAGTTGTACCTCCCCGTTATACTCGATCCCGAATACAGTTACCAGGCTGTGAATGTGGAGCTGCAACGGCAGAATACCTCTTCGCTTTTCTGGTTCATGAAGCGGATCATCAATATGCGGCGCAACTATCCTGCTTTTAGTCGCGGCTCCATGCGCTTTATCCAGGTGGAAAATCCGAAGGTGCTGGCATTCACACGGAGTTATGAAGACGAGCATTTGCTGGTTATCGTCAACCTGTCGAAACATGCACAACCCGCAGAGGTAGACATGAAAGCATTTAAAGGTTATGTACCTGTGGAAGCTTTCAGCAAGAACGCCTTCCCCATCATCAGCGGCGAGCAGCCCTATTTCTTCACGCTCAGCGCGCATTCTTTCCAGTGGTTCATTCTACAAAAATTGGGTCAGTCAGATGTAGTGCAAAGCCTGCCTCACTTTGAGCTCAACAACTGGACTGAGCAGGTGGGAAGGAATCGTGCATTATTGAATGACGTGCTTCCTTCTTACCTGAAGCGTTCCACGTGGTTTCAGGGAAAGGATCGTACGATCCATAATCTGTCAATCATTGAGGAGGTTGACATTGCCTCAGGATCGGATCGTGTTCAATTACTTTTTGTAGAAGTCACTTATGAAAGTGGTTTGCCCGAAGTTTACCAGGTGCCCCTCACCTTCGTTGGTGGCGATGTGTTGGGCAGTGCCTACGACAAGTATCCGCAGGCCGTGCTTGCGCGGATGAAGATGGGTGGGGAAGAGGGTTTCTTACTTGATGCATGCTACGTTGCACATTTTCAGCAAACGCTCCTGGCAGGAGGCGCCTCTATACACAACCCTGACCGTTCGGCAGCCATCGTTTTCACGGGTGATGGCGCCGCAAAACGGGAAGTGGTGGACATACCCGGCGCTGATATAAAAATGAATGTAGTAGATGAGAACAACACATCCATCGCTTACCAGAATAAAATATTTTTGAAACTATACCGCAAGATCGAATACGGTCAAAATCCCGACGTTGAGATAGCCGCCTATCTAGCTGAGCAGGGCAAATTCAATCACGTGCCTGCTGTGTTGGGAACGATTGAATTGCGATCTGCAAAGGGCTGTGCGGTACTGGCTATGATGCAGGACATGGTGGAAAATCATGGCGACGGCAGAACTTACATGCTGGACAGGATCGGCAACTATATAGAGCGGATCCTTGCCCGCGACCGGCAGTCGATGGATGCGGCAGCCAGACAAGGGTCGTTCGCATCGCCTGTTGCGCTTGAAGAATTAGCGCCAGGGATGCAGGTGTTGCTGGGGGCGAGAGCAGCGGAAAAAGCCCGCCTGTTGGGTGTGCGAACCGCCGAAATGCACCGGGCATTGGGCGCGGACAGTCACCTGAAAGAGTTTGTAGCCGAGGAGTTTTCCCTGCACTACCAGCGTTCGTTGTTTTCATCGATGCTTTCTGGCGTGCGGCAGATCTACCAGTACTTCGATGCGCATTCAGCGGGGCTTCCTCCCACTGTACAACCAGAAGCTGCAAAGCTTGCAGGACGAAGGGAAACTTTACTGGCCCAGTTCAAAAAGATTTACGAGAAGAAGCTGTCGGCGCAAAAGATGAGGGTACATGGAAACCTTGAACTGGCAAAGGTGCTGCTTACCGGCAGCGACCTGGTGATACAGGACTTTGGCGGTAACGCGCGGCGAAGTTTTAGTGAACGCAGGTTGAAGCGCTCCGCGATGCGAGACGTTGCCGACATGATCACTTCCCTTTACGCTGTGGCTTACGAAGGCTTCTTTTCAGACGAGCATATGCAAAAAGAAGAGATCAATGATAGGCTTCCGTTTGCAGAGCAATGGGCATTTTTTATGAGCTCGTTTTTTCTCAAGGCTTACAATGAAACGATGGCAGGTTCACCGATACTGCCGGCAGTGCCCGAAGAACGCGCGGTGCTGGTGCAAACCTACCTGATGGAAGAAGCCGTGCACTGGTTGAACAAGGAACTGGCTACACGGCCCGACCGGGCTATTGTTCCATTACGACTGCTGCTGTCTTTACTGGATAGCGAATAGAATCTTTGCACATTGTGAACAGCTATCAGGTGCGCCTGACCGTTAGGTGATGTGAGCTTCCGGACCTAAGCACTTACTACCACTTGCTGATTGACCAGCGTTTGCAGCAGGGGCTCTACTTCCGGCTGGCTCAATATCGAGTATTGGGCTGCCGTATTCCCTCTTCCTACTTTAATCGTGTACGCCCGTTCGCGCAGCACCTTGAACATATCTTCATCCGTAGTGTCGTCACCAATACAAAGGCAAAAGTCGGGAGTGTAACGGTCTGTGATCTTTTGGGCTGCTGCACCTTTATCGATACCCACCAAGCGGATCTCCAGCACCTTGTTGCCGTCCATTACCTGCAGGGGCGTATTGATAGACATCTGAAGCAAACTATTATGCAGCTCCCTGGACCGAATGAATCCCAGGTCGGGAGGGGTGTTACGGTAGTGCCAGACAAGTGTATTTTTCTTTTCTTCCACAAAGGATCCCGCACAGCGGGTAGAGAACAGTTCCAGCAATGGACGGATCTGTTCTTTCCATTCCGGCGAAACAGAAACCTGTGTGCGCCATTCTCCGTCCCGAAACTTGATAGAGGCCCCGTGTTCTGCAACCAGGGTCAGTGGCAGGTGACCCAGCCAGCTTTCCAGTGTGTCACCGTCTCTTCCACTGATGATGACTACTTCGTTAGCACGGTCTGCGCTCAGATCACTGAGCAGTTTGAGCAGGGCTATCGTTGGAGCGGCTTGCCCGGGCACTTTGTGGTAGGAAGCCAGTGTACCATCGTAGTCGAGCAGTATGCAGCGACGGGTAGCTTTTTTAAAATCAGCATGAAGGGCGGCGATTGTATTTGCACTGAGCAGATTGCTTTGCTGTTTCTGCTGTTCTGCCTTGGTGGCCTGAAGCACATCTAGGAAGTCGTTGATCCAGCGCACAACATCGTAAGCCGCAAGGCGGCGCTGCATATGGCTCAGGCGGGAACGTTGTTCTACCAGGGGCATATGGAGTGCAAACTCAATGGCATCAGCGACTTCGGTAGAATCGCTGGGGTTTACCAGTACGGCTTCGTTGAGCTCGCTGGCGGCACCGGTTAGTTCGCTCAATATCAAAACTCCTTTATCAAGACAGCTGGCAATGTATTCTTTGGCAACGAGGTTCATCCCGTCGCGCAGGGGCGTAATAAGTGCGACGTCAGCGATCTGGTACAGGGCACAGAGCTCTTCAAACCCAAGGTGGTTGTAGCGATAGATCAGGGGTTGCCAGTTGAGCGTGGCGTGTCTGCCGTTGATGGCGCTGACGGTCTCTTCAATCTCACGGCGTCGCTGGGCATAGGTCGTGATCATGTCGCGGGAAGGAACAATATTGAAAATGAAAACGATCTTTTCTATCCACTCAGGATAGGTTTCCAGGAACTGTTCAAACGCTTTGAGCCGGTACTTGAGGCCTTTGGTATAGTCGAGCCGGTCTACGGAGAAAATGATCTTCTGGTTGGCGAAGCGCTCCTCGAGGCGGCTGCCAACAGCCACAACTTCCGGGTCGGTGATGGCACTGTGAAATTTTTGGTAGTCGATACCGATAGGGAAAAGATCCGTTTTTATGAGGCGGTTGTCGAATTGTATGGTGTGAAAAGAATGTTCTACCTGCAGGATCATCTTTGCAGAGTGTATAAAATGCTGCACATAGTCGTGCGTATGAAAGCCGATCAGGTCGGCGCCCAACATGCCCCGCAGCAGGTCGCGCTTCCACAGCGTGGGGAGCAGGCGGAACAGTTCGTAAGATGGGAAAGGGATGTGCAGAAAGAAGCCAATAGAAGCTGTGGGCAGGGCGGCGCGGAGCATTTGCGGCAGCAGCATCAGCTGGTAGTCGTGCACCCAGATGACGTCGCCTTCCTGGTATACTTCGATTACCTTTTGCGCGAAAAGTTCGTTGGCGGTGCGGTAGGCGGTGAAGTATTCCGTTGTGTATTCTACGAGGGCCGGAAAATAATGAAACAGTGGCCAGATGGTGGAGTTGGAGAACCCGTTGTAATAATTACTGTAAACTTCTGTATCGATGAAGATGGGCTCCACACCAAAGTCGGTATTTTCGCGGCTCAATTCTTCCACGCGCGCGCGGTCTTTCTCGTCAGCCTCGAGGCTGCCGATCCATACTTTGTCTGTGTAGCTCTGGGTGTCGGTCCCGGCTCTTTCGAAGTAGCTCTTGATGGCGGATACGAGTCCGCCGGAACTTTGGCGGAGGGCAAAGTCGTCGCCAGAAGTGACGAGGGAAAAAGGCAATCGGTTAGAGATAACGAGCAGTCGACCCATGAGCAAAGGAAGGTTTTGCGGGGTGCAGTTCAAAAATTAGACCGTAGGGGGGAATGCCCGCCAGTGTTGACAATATCAGGACGGCTTTGATGGGTGCTCGTTTTAATGCACGCGTTTACAAGCGAGGCTTCCCCGGCGAAATAACCTTGTGCTGACCCACCTGTTCCAGGCAATATCGTTGTGGGGGATTGAAAAAGAAGTTTCCGTTATCTTTGCGCACTTTAAATGGTTCGGTAGCTCAGTTGGATAGAGCAACTGCCTTCTAAGCAGTAGGTCATTGGTTCGAATCCAATCCGGATCACACAGTCCTGTAAAGGGTTTCAAGAGATTGAGACCCTTTTTTATTTTTTCTGGTTTAAACATAGATTAAACAATCACTGCGTTATCCTAGCTTCCCCTTTTGTATGTGAAAAGCAGTTCTTATTCTTTATTCTAAACATTTTTATCATGAAGAAAAAGTATGACACAGCAGTTATTCTCCTTTACCTAACGAATCAGGAAAAGCTACTTCCAAAAGAATTTCGAAAGAAAATTCCTTAAAGCACTATCTCTAGTTGGAGAAAAACAGATTACAGCTCTTATTTAGGAAGTGAGTACCGCTTTCTCTTTGATGATCAATGGAACATTATCCAACTTAAAATGCAAAACCAACGCCTAAAGCGACTGATACGAACAATTATACGCTGCTGGCTTCAGCTAACCGAGGAAAGAGAAAAGCTACTTTCTATTGTCAAAAAAGATCGAGCACTCAAAGCAAAATTGGTCCTTATGATAGAGCTTCTAAAACCTTTAATGGGGATTCGAACCGCCCTGAAACTTTTTGGAGTGGGTAAAACCCAATACCATGAGTGGATTATTGTTTCGAGACATCACTGTAAAAGATCTTTCCAGGAGCTCTGCCTAAAAAGGTACCCACACCAGCTCACGCGAGAGGAGATCCAAAAAATGGAGCATCTACTCACCTCCCCCACCTACCAACACTGGCCCATAGTATCGCTTGCTGGCATGGCCTTGCGACAGAAAAAAGTGATGGCTAGTCTTTACTCCTGGTATAAGTATGCGAAAGCGCTTCAACTGGAACATCTTCCCTTCATGAAAACAAAAAAGCAAGTAGGTATTGTTACCTCCCGTCCAAATGAGTATCTCCATATCGACACTACTTATTACCCCATTTCACCTGAAAGAAAGGTATGTATCACCTTTGTTATGGACAACTTTTCCAAAATCATCCTTGGCTTTGCCGTTGCAGAAAAGCTATCTTTTTCTTTGGTGGTCGAAGCCATTCGCCAGGCACTACCGCAAATCGCCGTTGATGGCGAGGCACAAGAAGACATCATGCTGGTGGCGGATGGTGGTAAGGAAAACAACAACAAAGAAGTGGACACATTTCTACTAGGTCAGGAGTTTTACCGATTGACAAAGGTCGTAGCCCTAAAAGACATTCAATTTTCTAATTCGCCGATTGAAGCGATACATAAGATCATGAAAGGCAGATATCTTGGTAATCGCACATTTGACTCAGTTGAGCGACTACAGGCCTTTTTACAGGAAGCTATCAATGACTACAATTGCCTTCGGCCGCATTACAAACATTACCCGAAAACGCCAGCTGAAGTTTATTATGGTAAGGCACTGCCCTTCAATAAGGCTCTAAGAATGAAAGCGGCAGCGCTTGATAGACTTAACCATAACAAAAACACCTTATGCAGTGAGTGCAAACCCAATTGCGAGCAAAGCTGCAATCTCTCGAATCTTAGGGAATTTAGCTGCCATATTTGAACCTACGATAGATCGTAGATTCCAGTTCGAAATCTCCAGAAGTGTGTGCTGGTTCGAATCCAGTCCCGGGCACTTTATAGCTTTGTAAGTCATTGATTTACAAGGCTTTTTTTATGGGCGTGTGTCAAAAAGGTGCGCTTTTTTCCGCTTTCTACCACATTATTTGACACATATTTGACACACTAAATGACACACCAAAAAGTTGGGCAATGTCCCGGTCTCTGCACGCAACCCTCCGCACAGATATTCAAAAATCTGCAGCCGCAAATCATCCCCATTTGGCAGATTATTAACTGCCAGGTCACAAGCTTCTCAAGAGCTTTCGGAAAGATTCAAAAATCAATTTTTGTTCGCTTTTGTTCACTTTTCAACTCCAGCAACAAAGCAGCGATTTACTCCCACTCCATTTTGGCAGTCCAGCCATTGAAGGCACAGCTGTTGAGCTATTCTTCCAGTCCAAAAACTCCAATCCTATGAACCTTTTAAAACGAAAAAACCCAACCGGCGATAAGATCACCTTTTACTACGACTATGGACGCGGCGCAGGCCAGCGCCCGTCGACCGGTGTTTTTATTTACAGCAGGCCTAAAGATCAGATCCAAAGGGCTCACAACAAGGAATCGCTCGCGCTACTAGAAACCAAAAAAAGCCAACTAATTATAGAGAGGCAAGCAATTGGCTCAGCCTTTATTCCGAATCACAGGTTCAAAGCGAATTTCCTGGACTACTATGCGGAGTACCTCATATTAAATAGACGGAAACAGAACCGGCACTTAGCCAGCAGCTTCAAACAGTTCAAGCTTTTTATTGCCCGGGATTTTATTGCTCCCATTGAGATCACGGAAAA
>JBGTIL010000546.1:0-3743 GCA_041745695.1 Chitinophagaceae bacterium
GTTTTGAAAAACAATGCTTCAGTTTACCTGGAGAACTCCCGGGCGCACTTTGTTTCGGAAGATGAGCCCCTCCGGCTGGGTACATTAAAAATCATTGCAACCCGGAACTCAGGCATCACTCTCGACAATACCTCAATCGATAATCTTCATGTGTCGCTGTCTGACTCACAATTGGAGGATCGTAAGGGAAGTATCAGCCAGCTGACAATTGCTACAGATTCGCTGTCGCGGATCGCACTGCAGGCAAAACATTTTTCGAAGGCTAAATCCGATACAACTAATTATGAATAACCTCATTGTTCAAACCAAAGACCTGAGCTTTTCATTCGGGAGGCAGCATACGTTGCAACAGGTGAACATGGAGGTACCGGAGGGAAGCATTTATGGTTTTCTTGGACCCAACGGTGCCGGAAAAACCACGACTCTGCGGCTGCTCCTGGGTTTGCTGAAGAATCAGCAAGGCGAGATCAGGCTCTTTGGAAAACCCTTTGCCAGCAACAGGCTCGAAACCCTCAGGCAGATTGGTTCACTCATTGAGCAACCTTCCCTGTATGCGCATCTAACGGCCAGAGAGAATTTGCACATTTACACGCTCACTTACGGGGTAAAGACGGAACGGATCGAAGAAGCGCTTGCGATGGTGGGTTTGGAAAAAACCGGTAGCAAAAAAGCCAAACAATTTTCGCTGGGAATGAAACAGCGTCTGTCTATTGCCGTTGCATTGCTTCACCAGCCCCGTTTGCTGATACTTGATGAACCTACCAACGGTCTTGATCCAAATGGTATTATAGAAACCCGGGAGCTGATCAAGCGCCTTAATACGGAATTCGGTGTTACCATACTTGTGTCGAGCCATATACTTGCGGAGGTTGAACGAATGGCAACGCACGTGGGTATCATTCACAAGGGTAAGTTTTTGTTTCAGGGACCTCTCGCGCGGCTGCAACAACTGCAAACCAGGAAAAGCCTCCTGCAATTGCAAACCGGCGATGATGAAGCCGCGTTGCAGGTATTGGGAAAACAGTTTAAAGTGGAGCGGCAAAACGGTCACCTGCTGCTGCCTTTCCATTCCAAACAGGAAACGGCAATGATTAACCGGGCACTTACTGCGCACAACATAGATGTATACTGCCTTCAGCCCCAACAACAGGACCTTGAGCAATTGTTCATCGAACTAACTTCAAACTAACATGAATTTTATTACTGCTACCCATTCCGAATTGCTCAAAACAAAACGTACTGCGTCTTTCTGGCTAAGTGTAGCTGGTGCTGCTCTCATACCTGCATTGTTTTTCGTGGCTTACGTTTCAAAATCAGAAACAATGTCTGTGGCTATGAAAGCAAACCCGTGGGTGTCACATTTTTCTACCGGATGGAAAGTGATGAGTCCATTGCTTTTTCCTATGTACATTATTCTCATATGTACATTGGTTACTCATATAGAATTCCGCAACAATACCTGGAAGCAGGTTTTTGCGGCACCCATCCCTATTGGAACCATCTATCTTTCCAAGTTTGTTGCTATTCACCTGATGATCATTCTCTGTTTTGTCCTCTTCAATGTCTTCATGCTTTTGTCTGGGATGGGCATCAATCTGATCCGACCCGATTTTACTTTTTTAAACCGTGCAGTCGACTGGAGGTTTATGTTTCAACTCAACGTGAAGATGTACGTTTCCATTCTCGGCATAAGTGGTTTGATGTATTGGGCTGCGCTTCGGTTTAAAAACTTTATTGCGCCGCTTGGTATAGGATTAGCGCTGCTGACGGTTTCGCTGATTGCGCTTTCTTACAAGTGGGAGTACGTGGCGCTTCTTCCCTTTGCTCAACCGCACCTGACGCTGGAGTCAGCCGGTAAGTCAGGCCCTTTTCTTCAAGCCGCTGCAGTAAATTCCCTTCTCAGCTGCGTGGCATTTACGCTACTCGGATGGGCCGATCTACGATTCAGAAAAGAAAGGGGATAGGTATGTCCACGCAAACTGGGCGACGCCAGTGGCGGCTGCTTTGATCTTTCGGTGAAGGGAAGTATTTTTGGTTCAATCCTTAACCCTATGCGTAGCAATACGTACCTTATACAAACTCTGGTCCTGCTCCTTGCGAGCGCTTCAGGCATCCAGGCTCAAACGCCTGTTGTGGCAGTAGTTTCCGACTACTCCGCTTCACCAACCGGAACCACTTACACGCTTGGCGGCAACACTTATTATTTCGGAAATCAGTCAGGCACTGTCAACAACATTCAAACCATTGTAGGCTTCAGCCTTCCTGACGGATCTTATTATTATAATGTTTTTGTTGAAGGTCAGATTAAAATACGCAGGGTTAATAACCCTGTTGTGTCTGGGCGCCGCTGCCTGGTATGGGTAGAAGCTGTGGAGAATGCGCCGGTATACCGGGTACTGCTTCCGTATACCGATTCCATGGAATTATTTTTCAACGGGCAAACCCTGAACAAGGGCACTGATAATCTTTTTGGCAACCAGGGCGACGGCTCGGGAAATAATAATAATATCGAACGTGTGGACTGGGTCGTAGCTGCAGGCATGAACGCTGCAAATCCTGCCCAGTCGGGTTTCCCGATCTTTGAGCGCGGTGCAGACAATGCCCATGATCCTTTTGTAATTGCAGCTATCACCTCCCTCGATGCCGGCGGTAATCCGGCTTCTTACGGACCCATACTGAGAGTTGCCACTGCGCAATACGGCAACATGGCCAATTCTGCACTGAACTGGAGCATTCTCCGGAAAGAACAAGCGGAACCGCGGCTGTACCGTACCACAGCCGGCACACAGCGACGCGGAGGCGTATTTATTTCCCTTGCCGACCTCGGAATTGTACCGGATGGTATCATATATGGTTATTCGCTTTTTGCCCACGACCTTCCACCTTCAGCAACTCCGGCCAACTTACTGGACTTTACAAACGCTGCTTTTTTTCCTACTAATACTTCATCCAACACTACATTGGGTGGCATCGACCTCATTGCCATTGCCGGAGTATACAATATCGCGGAGGGCGTTGTGCTGCCTGTAACCTGCAGCACATGGACTGCAATTTATAAAAACGGCAGTGTGCTGCTCAACTGGATGTTGAGCAACCAGGAGGATTGCAGTGCCATCTTCATAGAAAAAAGTCAGGACACCAAAACCTGGGAAACGATCGCCCGGTTATCGCCCACTGATAATTCTTTCAGCGACTATACTGCGGCAACAACCCAGTATTACAGGCTGAAGATCTTCGGGAAAGGTGTCGGGAGCAGTTATTCTGACATTCGGAAAATAGTGGCAAATGGCCCCGAATTATTTACGGTATTGGCGTTCCCTGGAGAGATACGTCTCCAAAACAGGGGCAAGGAAATGAAGACCTGTAGTGTGGTTGTTTATAATAGCAATGCAGTTGCACTTATGCGCCGCACATTGCAAACCCTGCCGGCAGGTGCCTCTCTCACCCTGCGGCATACGCTCTCAAAAGGGGTGTACCTGGTTGAGGTCTCTTCCGGAAACAAGATCACCACGCGAAAGATTGTACTCAGGTAATGCCCTGCATCCTCACTCGCGCTTGTTCACAGAACTCACTGCGCCGAAGTAAGCCATCATCCCCATACCAATTTCAATTGCGCTTTCGTCAATATCGAAAGTAGGGGTGTGCACACCTGAAGTGATGCCCATGGCTTCGTTTCGCGTACCCAGCCGAAAGAAACACCCAGGAATGATCTGGGAGTAAAAACCAAAATCTTCAGCACCCAT
>JBGTIL010000547.1:0-4346 GCA_041745695.1 Chitinophagaceae bacterium
ACCTGGCTTACGCACTGGAAGCGCCTCCCGCCAGTTTAGGAGATCCGGACCACTGGCAGGTGGAATGGAAATGGGATGGAATTCGCGGACAGATCATCAAACGCAACGGTGAAATATTTGTATGGAGCCGGGGTGAAGAGTTGATGACAGATAAGTTCCCCGAATACCATTCCTTATGCGCCCTGTTGCCAGACGGGGTGGCAATAGATGGTGAGATCATTCCCTGCATAGATGAAAAGCCGCTGGCTTTTGCCCTACTTCAAACACGGATTGGCAGAAAAAACATTACCAAAAAACAGCTGCAGGAAGCACCCATTGCCTTCTTTGCTTACGATCTGTTGGAATACGAAGGTGAGGACTGGCGTGCTAAACCACTGGAAGTAAGGCGGGCAAAATTAGAGGAGGTGCTGGCTAGAGCAAATCATCCCACCCTCGTACTTTCTCCTGTGGTCAGCTTCGACTCCTGGGAGCGCCTTGCCGAGCTACAACTAACATCGAGGGAGATTGGGGCAGAAGGCTTTATGCTGAAGAAGAAAGACTCCATTTACGGTGTTGGCAGAAAGCGAAGCGGGTGGTGGAAATGGAAGATAGAACCGCTCACCATTGATGCAGTAATGGTGTATGCGCAAAAAGGTGCAGGCAGGAGGAGCAATCTTTACACCGACTACACATTTGCTGTGAAGGACGGCGATAAACTGGTTGTTTTTACAAAGGCTTACTCCGGACTTACAGACAAAGAGTTTGCCCAGGTCGACAACTTCGTAAAACGTAATTCCATAGAAAAGTTTGGCCCGGTGAGAACAGTAAAACCAGAACTGGTTTTTGAAATTGCTTTTGAAGGTATTGCTGCTTCCAACAGGCACAAGTCGGGGGTGGCGCTTCGGTTTCCACGTATGCTGCGCTGGCGTCAGGACAAAAAGCCCGATGAGATTAATACCCTCACCGACCTGCAGCGCATGCTGGAGGTTTATGGCAAGTAATTAACTACCAGGTTGCTTTATCCAGGAGTAATTTTAAGACGCAAATCGGAATAATGAAAAAACTCACCTGGCTAACACTCATTGTGCTTTTGATGCTATCCTCAACAGCATTTGTAGCACATTGGAGTGATGAAAAACCGGTCCGTATTGGAGCGAGCAAGCAAAGAACCGGGGATGCCAAAAAAGGATACGATTACCTGGTTAACGGCGACTATGTAAAGGGGGGCATACCGTACAATCTTTTTATTTTGGGCATGGGGAAAGCGAGTAACCACCTTGAACGAACCGGGCTGAACGCGCGCCTGTCGCATGAATACACGGCGGTGAAAGCCTTCAACGGAGAGATACTGGCTGCACCGAATTGCATGCAGTGTCATGCACAGGTCTTCGATGGCAAACTGATCGTCGGTTTGGGAAATGCAGGCGTTGATTTTACGAAGGGGCAAAAAATGAACGTGAAGAATATTTCTTTGCTGGAGACGTTTGTAAAATCAAGATCCGCCAAAGAATACGAAGCAGCGCTCCCATTTTTCACAGTTACAAAAGCCATAGCCCCCTTTCTTCATGCCGATGTGCCGGGAGTAAACACGGCAGATCGCCTGGCGGCCCTGCTTGTAGCTCACAGGGACCCGGTGACTTTTCAATGGAACTCAACTCCTTCACTGCCCATTCCGGATGAAGTAATCCCTACAGATACGCCTCCGTGGTGGCTGCTCAAGAAGAAGAATGCTATGTTCTACAATGGCTTCGGCCGGGGAGATTTTGGCAGGTTCCTGATGGCTTCCAACCTGTTAACCGTGAATGACACATCGGAAGCCCGGGTAGTGGATAACCATATGCCCGATTTGCTGGCTTACATATATTCAATCACGCCGCCTCGGTATCCGCATAAGATTGATACCTTACTTGCTGAAAGCGGCAAAGTCATTTTTGAAATAGGATGCAGCGGCTGTCATGGCAAATACGGCGCTGCAGCTGCCTATCCTAACCTGCTTATTCCGCAATCGATTATAAAAACGGATTCGGCTTTGTACAACAGTAATTATTCTAATCCCCAGTTTGTTTCCTGGTTCAACGGGAGCTGGTTTACCCAAGGTGATCACCCTGCCTCTCTACAGCCTTATAAGGGCTACATCGCGCCGCCCCTGGATGGAATATGGATAACTGCACCCTACCTGCACAATGGGTCTGTGCCGAACCTGGAAGCTTTGCTCAATAGTAAAATTCGCCCCACTTACTGGAGCCGGAATTTTGCAAAGCCTGAATATGACTATGAAAAGGTGGGATGGAAGTTTGAGGAAGCAGCGGCGGCAGTTGACGGAGTTACCTATAATACAACGAAGCGGGGATATGGCAATTATGGTCACCGTTTTGGCGACAAGCTAAACGGCAACCAGCGAAAGGCTGTTATCGAATATTTAAAGACTTTGTAGAAGGGAAGTGAGGCTAATTGCTATACAAGCTGAGAAGCTTGTCTACGATCCTGTAGGAAGTCTTTCCGTCCCACATAGGTGGTACAGACGATTGTTTCCACGGCTTGTTCTTTAGTGCTTGCAAATACGGTTTAAGCTGTTCCGGATCGGTACCTACCAATTCGTTAGTACCCAGCGTTACAGTTTCCGGTCTTTCTGTGGAGTTGCGAAGCGTCAGGCAGGGCACTTTCATCACAGTAGTTTCTTCGGTTATGCCGCCTGAATCAGTAATAACCGCCCTGGCATTCTTCACCATGTAAATAAATTCAAGATAGCCCATGGGGTCAACCATGATCAATCTTCTGGAATCTGCGTACTTGCTATCCAGGTTTTTCTTGGTTCTCGGATGCACGGGAAAAATAATCGGATGAGGATTGGTTTCTTCTAAAATAACGTCGAGTAAGTGAGACAGGTTTGTACTGTCGTCCACATTAGCGGGGCGGTGCAGTGTGATCAGGAAATATTCGTTCTGCTTCAAATTGTGGTCACTCCACAAATCGGGCTGTTGCAGCCGGTCCATGTTATGCAATAGTGTATCGATCATCGTATTTCCAACGAAATGTATTCTTTCTTCCTGTATGCCGGCGCTGTTTAGATTGGCGTTAGCTACTTCGCTCGTAGTAAAAAAATGATCGCAGATGGCATCGGTTACCATCCGGTTGATTTCCTCCGGCATAGACATATCGAATGACCGTATACCAGCTTCGACATGGACCACAGGAATGCACAGTTTTTTAGCCGTAATGGCGCAGGCCATGGTGGAGGTAACATCTCCAACAACCAGAACTACATCGGGACGATTGTTTTCAAGTTCCTTTTCGAATCGGACCATAATGGCAGCCGTTTGTTCGGCCTGGCTGCCACCACCTGCCTCTAAATTAGCATGGGGTTCAGGGATTTCAAGCTGAGCAAAAAAGTCTCCGCTCATTTTTTTATCGTAGTGCTGGCCGGTGTGCACGAGCCTGTAGCCTACCGGCAAACCCGCAGCGGTTTTTTCCTGGATGGCTTTAATGATGGGTGCCACTTTCATAAAATTGGGGCGGGCACCGGCAACGATGGTTATAATCATAGCATTATTGGCATTGGGTACTTTTGATCATAATGATGGATCAGCGACACGGTTTCTTTAATGTTCTCTTTTGAAGATGCACCAAAAAGTATTGAAGCGATATTAGGCAAACTACAAACGTAGTCAATGGCTTCTTTTGGAGGGATAGCTCCAGCCGCAAGTACTTGCATGGCAATGGCCCTAACCTCTTTATTTTTAAGCACATATTCGTAGGCTTCTCGCCCCCCCGACATCCTGAACCCTACTTTATTGATAGAAGAACAAATGATTGGATTTTTAATACCTACTTCTTCCAGCGTGGTTAATAGTTTGGGCATGTTCATAGTGAGGAAGCCTGCTTCTGCATTGTACTTTTTTTCTATGTAGTCGCTGAAGGCCTTTAGAAAATCTTTCATGCCCAGACCCAGAAGCAGATCCGTAATGATATTTTGTAAAAAAATGACGGGTGTATTAATGCCCTTGAACATTTTCATTTCTGCGTCTATCATCAGTTCCATGATCGAGAGAAAATCTTTTGACAGGTAGGCTACACCGCCTTTAAACAGAGAACCAAAAATGTTACCTGGTACAAATTCCTTGAGCGTGCCCGCGATACCTAGCTCTGTAACTGCATTTGCATACTTGTGTGCATAGGGCATACACGGATATATTTTAAAGTTGCTGTACTTCTCTTTATGCTGACGTACATGGTCGCAGATGGCAGAAATCCTGTCATGCGTTGTGCACATGAATGTATTTACATCAGCATCAATGGCATAATCTAGGGTCCTGATAATGGCATCGTTATTTTTAAACTTTATCGATTGGGCTCTTGACTTCTCGTCA
>JBGTIL010000548.1:0-15687 GCA_041745695.1 Chitinophagaceae bacterium
AGCTTGGCAACGCTAAAGTAAGTGCTGGCGTAAATACCGTATGCCTTCAGCCAAACCATATCTCCATCCGCATTCATTTTGTATACGAATACCTTGGGATAAGGCTGATAAATGCCTGCGTTTGTGCCTGCCATGTAATAGTTGCCTTCCTCATCGCGGTGAATGTCACCAAAAATCAACCCACTGCCTGAAGAATATTCAAAGCCAGCATAGGTCAATACTGACTTTGTCCAGATCACCTCAAGATTGTCATTTAACAACATAAACGTATAGGAGGGGATGCCATTTATTACTTTATAGAATGTCACTATTGCAGTCGAGTCGGTTACTTTGCTAACATAAAAACCCATGGGTGAGTTTTCGTTCCAAAGAGTAATGCCTTTGATGAATTGTCCATTTTCAGTAAAAGTCTGCAGGGTTTGACGAACCTGTGTTGTTCCACCCAAAATACGATCGGTGCGGGCAGAGGATACTAGATGAATATTATTACGCATCAAATGATAACTGCTGAAAACATGATTAGAACTGTTTGAGCGGAAAGTTCTATAAAAACTACTCAGGCAACTATCTTCAACTACGGGTGGAGGACAATACAATTCTTTACATGCAAACACAGGAGCAAGATTGCCGGCAGCCAAGGTGGAAGTGCCTGCAGCAGCAGCTACAGCAATAGTGCTACTTCCTTCCGAGGACAAATAGTTATCCGGGTTGTTTAGTTTTTCCTGAAAAGTATTTATTACGTTGGTATAACCACATCCCTTTAGTATACCTATACTGTCGGTTTTTATCAGAATGATATTGCTGGAATCGCTGGTATTCATTCCAAACAAAAACCCTCCGTCAACAAAAGACCGGGTTATTGCATGAAGGCTTGCATTTGCCGGAATTGAATATTCACGGGTGTATTCGGGTGCTGTTTGATAAGAGCCCAGATGACGTATGTAAATCAATTTTCCGTTTTGTGGGACTACGATGCCTAGCGCGTCGCCGGCATTATCCATACCACCGCTAACACCAAAATCAACTGTTCCGGGTGGCAGGGTATAAGTATGTTTTGTTTCAAAACGTGCCGAACTATAATTGATGGTTCTTTCAAGACGAAAGTCGTTAGCGGGAGATTTAACTACCCGCTGAAGATGTAATCTTTGGTTGAAACTGGATATGCTTAGACATTTCGATTCTTCTACTCCATTATCTAAAGTATTACTGGCAGTCATAACACCGTTGGTGATATCAACGTCGCTAAACAGCACGGTCCGCCTGCCGTTTTTTATTACATTACATACCAATCCTAAATGCCCCCAGCCAAGATTACTAAACCCTGCTAACTCGTTCAATCCCTGAACGTGGGTTTCCTTCATCCATTTCAAATTTGCATTTACAGTCAGGGCAGCATAAACTACCGATGAAGACAATTGTACTGCAAATGCAATTGAAGTGGCATCATACAGTGCCAAAGTAATTTTTTTGGGTGTCGTTGGAAATGAAAACCGGCGCACCCACTCCGTTTGTAAATCGTTTTTTAATAAGATCACAAAAGCCGGGCTAGTACCATTTTCCAACAGGCCACTTAGTACAATACGTCCATCGACTAACACTTCCAGTCCGGACAAACGGGTAGACTGGTTGTCTATCCGGATGCGCTTTTGTGCTCGTATATTTCCTCCATTGTCTGTTCGGATAAGGATACCTTCCTGCACGCCGCCGGGCATGTAAACTGTTCCTGCCACAATGAAATCTCCATCAGGTAAGGATTGCAACCTGGCCAGTTGTATTTTTTCACCTCCTGCGGCTGGAAGTCGCATATTAAAAGTTGATGTATTGCAGCCTGGATCATTTAACTGACTTATTCCCTGCAACCCCGTCAATACGAAAAAGAAAAAAATGAGAAAATGCTTTGACGGAGTATACGTAGCGTGATTATGGGTAGTGTTAGGGATGTGCACTTGCATGAACAGTTAGAATAGCTTGTTTACTTTGATTGAAGTTTCCAAAGTACACAATTCAAAACTGACACGCGACAAAAAAGCTGTTATTGTTCAATTGCAACAATTACGCTAACCAACGAACGTTTTTAATACGTTGAAATTCCACCAGGTTTGGCATAGGAGCCAAATGCGCCGTCCGTTTCTAAATTTATTATCTTAACTGGTCTGCTAAATAAAGCGATAATAAAGCTATGGAAACGCATACCACCATACATAGAACACCAATGCCGGCAGCCCTCCAAGTACTGTACACCGCGCCGCCCTCTTCAATGTGTTGCTTTAGGTGTTTGCCCTGGTACTTTTGTACAAAAAATAAAGCAACCATTGCAAAGACAAAATTGTAAGCCAAATTTGGAATGGGCACCGACTCAGGAATAGCTGCAGCACCACCCAATAGAATAATAAATCCAATGGTTGAATACAACCAGGTCCTTTTAATTTTTTCGGGTTGATTTAACTGCTTGAAGTTATGCGCCATCAGATAGCCGACCACGAATGGCCCGCCCAATAAAATGGCTATAGCCATTGAGCCTTCCTTGTAGACTTTATTTTGCGATGTCGCCGACAGAATCTCATCCTGCATATGAGTAAAGTTTATCTTTAAAAGGTAATAATAATATACGCGCTGCACACTACAAACCCCATGATGAAGAAATCAGCTGCCTGCTATCCCCAGGTCAAACAGTGATCTGCTTCTTTCGAAGAACGTTTGTGGCCCAGGCAGGGATAAGATTTAGTACAAAGGAACCTTGACGTTCATATTGTTAGTATTTTTTTTTATCACTTCCAGCCGTACTGGTTTTGAGAAGTAGTATGAACTACACATGCTTCATGTGGTGAGCAACACATTCAGCCCATTTGTCTCAGTATCTCTGTTCTTTTCATCATATAAGCTTGTCTGTATAACAGCGTCGCCTTGTGTTGCATAATCATAAATGCAGTCACCTACTTTTAAACCCATGTCAGTAATCTATATACAGGTAACTTCTGAGGTATGCTTGCTTTACAAAAGTCATCATACTTTACCTTAATGTGGCAGAGTTAAACGGGGCCGATAGTTTCGTAATCTGAAAAAATTCGGGATTTGCTAGAAAAGCCTCGGCAGGCTCACCCGCAAAATCTATCGTATGCGTGCTTTCAACAAGAGTTCTGAGCCGGAAGTACCCATGCTCTTCCAACATTCGCCACATTACCCGTAAGGCCTAACGCAATCAAATTTTTTGAAACATTTGTTGCAATTTCAGCCTTTTCTACATGGCACTTGGGGCAGTATTAAAAACCGGTAGACGTGTTTCGAATATTATAAAGTCCCTTTCTTCATTTCCTCAGCGGCATGACGGGCCGCCCTTGCCGTGAGGGCCATGTACAACAGAGAAGGACTCTGATTCCCGGTGCTTGTCATACAGGCGCCATCTGTAACAAAAACATTTGTGCACTGGTGCAACTGGTTCCACTTATTGAGCACTGACGTTTTTACATCTTTGCCCATCCGGCAGCCACCCATTTCATGAATGTCGAGGCCGGGCGCCTGGTGATTGTCAACCTGATTAATATTTTTCACGCCGGCCTTTTGCAACATTTCAGCGCTCTGTTCTAAAAAATCCAGGATCATCTTCTCATCGTTATCATCATAGTCAACCGAGATAACCAGTAGTGGAATGCCCCATTGGTCGGTCTTATCCTTGCTTAACCGCACGTGATTATTTTCCTTAGGGATCGTCTCTCCCTGCATATACATATAAGTTGTCCAGCCACCGGGTTCAGCCATAGCATCTTTAAAATTACCGCCGATGGTTTCGGGCAAGGTCGTTTCATCAACACCACCACGGGATGCCCCCATGAAAGTTGTAAATCCACCTACAAAATCCATATCGTTTTTGTACAGGTTTCTGTAATTGGCTAAAATAGGCTCGGTAGGATTTTTTCCATAATAATATTTATCCAGCAGCCCTTCTAATTGGCCGGTAACCGAAGCCCTGTAGTTATGATGCGCAATATATTTTCCTACCATGCCATTGTCATTTCCAAGGCCTTTAGGGAAACGAGCGGAAGTTGAATTCAGTAATACAAGATTACTGTTTAGTGCAGAAGCATTCACAAAGATTACGCGTGCAAAAAATTCTGTCATCTCCTTGCTATTGCTGTCAATCACCCGTACACCCACGGCTTTGCCCTTTTGCTCATCATAGATGATCGAGTGTACTACAGAAAACGGCCGCACAGATAAATTACCCGTTGTTTTTGCCCAGGGCAAAGTAGATGATACAGAACTAAAATATCCTCCAAAAGGACAACCACGGCCACAAAGGTTTCGTGCCTGGCACCGGCCTCTGCCTTGTTGCAAATGTAAATCCGTTGGTTGCGTAAGATGCGCCCACCTTGCATGCACGAGGTGACGATCGCCATAATTTCTTTGAATTGCTTTTTGAATGTGCGCCTCTCCGCAATTAAAATCAAAAGGAGGCTGAAACTCTCCATCGGGCATGGCATCTATTCCATCTTTTGTACCGCACACGCCAATAAATTTCTCCACATGCGAATACCAGGGAGCTATCTCTTGGTAAGTGACTGGCCATTCTATTCCGTAGCCGTCGCGGGCAGGTGCCGTGAATTCATACTGGCTCCAGCGCTGGCAGGCCCGCCCCCAAGTTAATGATTTACCACCTACCTGGTAACCCCGAATCCAGTGGAAAGGCTTTTCCTGTATATAAGGATGGTCTGCATCCCGTATAAAAAAATGTGCATTGTCTTCTCCTAAAGCGCCTGTCTTGCTGACCACAGGATTTTCCTGGAAAAACTTTTTTGTCATCTGTCCCCGGTGCTCGAACTCCCAGGGTGCTTTTGTTGCAGTTGGATAGTCTTTATTGTGTTCGATATTTCTGCCCCGCTCTAATACCAGCGTTTTTAGTCCCTGTTCGCAGAGCTCTTTTGCAGCCCAACCTCCACTTATGCCCGACCCGATAACGATCGCATCGAAAGTACTGTCGTTCCTTCTGTTTGAATTAATGTTTATCAGCGAATCCGGCGGCATTTTCTAACGTTTAGATAGAAAGATAGTAGTGTTTTTGAAGGTAATTTCTTTACGTCATATATCGCAATATTCATTTGAAGCAACCCCCTCTATGCATTGCAACCGACCACATTTAGCTTTGCAGTTTATTATAGCCCTTGCTACCCGTAATGCTCATTAGTATATGAACGACTGCTGTACTGAATCTCTTAACTGAGAATCTTCTTTAATTGAGCTCATCCAAATCGAAACCGCCATACGGCAACTGCTCGAGCTGGCGTAGATTTTACAATCATTGCTGTAGTTCTATGGGTGGGCGTATTTACCGAAAGGCTTAAAATGCCTAGGTTAGAATCCCGGCTTAAGAAAGCAATTCCTGATCTTCTTCACTGAGTTCTTATGTTATTTTCTTTCAAAATTTCATCAAATCTGGTCAGCATTCCTTGTTTCTTCATCTCGGAGTAGATACTGGTTATTACCTTCTCAGCATCAGTTCTGTAAGGAGACTTCTGCTCTATGTACAAATTATAAGCCTTACACATATTCGATAGTCCTTTTTCCAAATCTTTTAAATCGAATGCATAAATGTTGCCGATGCCATAAAATATTTCCGGGTTGTTTTTATCAATGAGAGAAAGTTTATGGTAAGCTTCAATCGCCTTGCTGTATTCTTTTTTGTACTGATAAACTACTGCTATGTTCTGCAGTGGCATGACGCCATTCGGATCAATTTCTAGAGATTTTTGATAGGCAGTTAATGCTTTGTCATAATTCTCTAGCTTTCTGTGGCTCAATCCAAGGTTGTCCCACGCAAATGCAAACTGCGAGTCGATTTCCAAAGCCTTTTCATAATAGTTTATAGCGCTCTTATGATCCCCTTTCTTGGTTTCCTCTACTCCCTTCCAATACATTTCCAATGATTTTTTGTTCGAGGAAAATGATTTTTCATTCTGACCATCACTGGATGCTATTTTTATTTTTGCAGACTTACAATTTGCCATCAGATATCTTTCCATTCGGAAGTAATGTTCTTTATACTCATCTGACTCTTTATTCAAGTTTACAGAAATATTAATTTGCTTTTTCCCATCCTTCTCTTTTTCAATTTCTTTTAATAGATCAACATTTGCGAGCTTAGAACCAATCTGATAGGCGCTGGTTTGTTCATCTATGCAATCACTTATTTCCTCTGCAATTTCGCTGTTTTTCTTGCTATAAACATTGATAGAATCTACACATTTACATGCATTTTCCCCGAGCTCCCGTAGAAGTGAATTATTAATTGTGGTGTCCCTTTTTTGGCTAAAACACAACTGGATACATAAGATTGCAATAGTCGTAAACAATATTTTCATCGTTATTTCTTTTACTAGAAGTGTAACAAAATAGTATTTGTTCTCCTGAAATCATATTCGACTGCGCATTTGAATGGAGGGCATTTTTAATCGCACATGCTATCATAGAATCAAGCTTGTTGAGTCCATTTTGAAAACGTCGCCGTGTTGCCTATTGCGAGCCTCGCCAGTGTTGATGTAGATGTACAGGCTGCCTCCCAATGTCTGGCGGCCATACTATTTCATCTGGTTTAGGTCAATTTTTGCATTGCGAAGCACATGTAGAGACCTGGGCGCAACGTCATTCCCGTGCCAGGCTCAGGAAAAATGGAGCAGTCGGAGTCGCTGTCCTAAGTTTCCTAACTCAGGACGTTTCTTTCGGCCTGTTTTTAATAAAGAGCAAGACTATGGGACGAGTGGCGTAAACTTGAAATCATACTAAAGCACCTGCGGGTCTCGATTGGCTATTGTGAATGGAATTCAATGTGAGAAAATCGTATTACTCCTTCATCCATTCTAAATGCTTTAGGAGGCACTGTGTCGTAACCAGCGCACAAAACCCGGACTACCTTGCAACTCGGCAAACACTTTGTGACGAAAACCCGATATTAAGCGCTTATCATTCAGACCTTTGCTGATTCGAAAAGATATAAATTCGTTGCAAATTATAGCCCTGATTATTTTGCGTTCGGCTTTACTTAGTTATAAAGAAATAAGCGTTACTGCGTTCGTTTTCTGTATCGCTGCCATTCTCAGTTCATGCGCGCCCTTGCCTGTATTGTATGTTGTCGACACTGCAAATATTCTGGCAGTTGACTCCATGTATTTAAACAACAAGAATCAATTGTTGATGGTAGTTCTCACACAGCGTCATTTTCCAAATAAAAAAGTTGAAAACGACCTTCGGATCTCAGTCAAAAATTTATCGGCGGATTACCTGAAAGTGACAGGCAGTTCGCTTATACAAATCAGATCACTGACAAATCTAATTGATAACACGCAAAGCCAGGCCCTGCTTGAAACTGGAGCAAGGGCAATCGCAGCAGGTGGCACTTTTACATTCAGGGAAAGTTATTGGTCAGGTACTTTTACGGGTGGCATTCGGCAATTCCTAGAGGTTTTGCGGCGGGAGAAGGTATTTGTAGTTGTATCTTATCTAGCCGAGCGCGGTGTCTCCGTAGAAAATGAAATTATCCTTAGGCCAGACTTTAAAAGCTTTAGGAATAACTATTAGCATGATGGTCCAGGAATATGAAATTAGCCACGATAGTCAATGACGTCAGTATGGGGCAACCCGTTTTTCAGTTGAGAATTCTGATGCTCCAATTTAATAGCTGGTGGTAGTCTACTCTGCCATCAAACAGATCCTAGCGAATACCTGGAATGGAATCAAATGGAAAGATTTTGGCCGATAGGCATACACTAACATATTTGGCAAATTTGTTTGAAGTTGAACTTGTGTAATATGAAAATGTTTGCTGTAATCATCTTCTTTTTTATTTCCTTCTCTTCATTTGGACAATTGACCAAAGGTAGCTGGCTGGTTGGTGGAAGAGGTAGCATTCTATCATCAAAAGAAATTATAACAGCACCTAACCTTCGACTTACAACCGACCAGCTGCAGGTCAATGTCTCTGCCCACATCGGTTATTTTATAGCTGACAGATTTGCGATTGGCTTAGGGCAAAGTTTTGCCAAATATAAATCCGTCGTAGAAAATGGAGGAAATTCAAATGAAAATCGAATTGAAGTGGGCCCATTTGCCCGGTTTTATTTACTGCAGATGGATAAGCAATATAATCTTCTTGTTGATATAGATTATCAGTACGGGCTATATTGGTTTACTCCAACAAAAGGGAACATCAACACCTTTTCCGCAGCTGCTGGTCCAGTCATTTTCTTCAATTCAAGTGTCGGCTTAGAATTCTTGGTGGGATATTATAGCAGAACAGAAGTTAAGAGACAAAATGGGGATTTCCACTACCAACAACGAGGAATTCAGACCAGGATTGGTTTAATCATTCATTTGGAAAAATAAAACGCCAAAAAAATTTGATTTACGTCAGCGGTGAAACTTCTTTATGTAAGTTTTCTTTAAAGCGAGACATTACCAATTTAAGATTTTTTGTGTTTGAGCAAACTGTCATAATACTCCTATTTATTGTGCGCATAGGAATAAATGGAATCTCGGGTAATTTTAAAGACAGGTCTACTTTCATTTAGACCTCTCCACTTCCCGATTAAAGAATTCTTCAAACTATCTACCCTGGAAAGTTTAATATTTCCTTCTTGTTTCTGCTGACAACCTGTAATAATCAATAAACAGATAAAAAAACCATTTTTTATATGCATGCTCCTTGGATAAAGTTGCGCCTGCCAGAAAACCGTTTGTGACACTCGCATGGCAGCACCTCTGCTTTTAATTAACCGCAGAAGCAAATTGCCATTTTGAAATTGAATGTAGAATTTCCAACCAGAATTTTCTAAACACAACATATGCTCCGTCATTGTTGCACTCCAAAAGCTTTGTTCTTAAAATCAATAATTATCATCTTGTCCCAAAACAGTGCATTTCCCGCTATGGCATCATAATCTTTTGTGCGCGCTTCTTTTCGGAAGTCAGCATAAATCATTGCGTCTGTGAAAGACTGGGAACCCAGATAGAACTGTTGCTTAAGCGGTCTTCCTATTACATTATGAGTAACTCCCCATGAAGAAACAGCAATGCTGTCGGTGTCGGGAGCTGTTGAAATTGAACTGATTTTATCGTCAGTCGTAATCAGCTGGAATATGCTTGCGCCATTGTCAAACATTACCTTATAGGATTTGCCGCCCAGTTGCATTGGAAGAATTACCCTTCCGAGTGCATCAAGCTCAAATGTTGTAAAGGATACTTTTATACCAACCGGCAGAGTGTCACAAATAGCAAACCGCTCATTAGGGTAATCGATAACAAGAATTTTATTTTGAAACATGTCTGCACCAATACTTCCTATTTTTATCGGGGTGCTGTCCTTCAACCTGCTTACTGATATTGATTCTCCATACTCCTTCATTATCGCGCAATGTTTGGTCTTTGCTGTTGTACCACCGAAGGACAGGCATAAATCTTTGAAAGCTGTGGTCGATTTCCAAAATCGTATAAGCCCTCTGTAGGTTTTCGTCCGGTTAAATTCTGGGTGCTTGTTGATGATAGTCTTTAAGGTGTTTCCTTGAAGTGTCGTTACGTTTGCACCTAAGTCAAATTGGAATTGAAAATTATAGGGTAAACCTTCAATCTTCACAGGAATAAACATAGCAGTTTTTTCAAAGTATCTTTTTCCCAGACTGTCATTTGTCCAAGCGAATTTGGCCCATGAGAGATGGAACTTGTTTACTGTTTTATTTTCTATTGACCATTCGCCAAATTTAGTTTTCACCTGGCACGAGGTACAACTATAAACTATCAGCCAGGCAATATTTATCGCAAGTAGTTTAGGAAATTTCCTCATAAAAGAATGGCAACATTAAATATACGGATATTTCCAGCCAAGGCATATCCGACTGGCTTGCCTTGTGCCCCAGAAGATCAACCGCTCAAGCCCAGGATTATCTGTATCCGAAGTGCATACAATCTCCTAACCCAAATCCAACCGCAGAGAAGACACCGATTTCCGAATGTCAATTTGCTAACTGACTTCTGGATGTTTCCGTATACCTACTTGCGCCCATGACTGAAGTGGACGCCTTCGTGTAGCATCATGTAAGCCTTTACCTACGGATGCCGTTGCGCAGCGAATTTAGTTGCGACAAAAGCTGTATTTTAGACTAGACAGCAAAAGCGCCGGGAGTGCATTAAAGGTTGTTACCTTAAGTGCGATTGTGGACCGGTTTCTTGTTTATTGTGCGTTATTTTAATTACACTAAAACCATAAGCATGTCTCCCTCCAACCTCACCCCCGAACAGGTAGATAGTTTTCACAAAGACGGTTATATTGTCATTCAAAACTTTTGCAGCACCGAAGAAATTACCACGCTGTATAACACCGCCGTTGAAGACAATGCTATGCGTAACAATGCACTCGACCTCAACGACCAGTCGGGTAAGAAAACCAAACTCTCACTCTGGTTTACACCAGGCAACGATGTATTTGGCTACCTGAGCCGCAGCAGAAAAATGATTGATGCAGTTGCACGACTGCTGGACAGCGACGCACCTGTTTGCCATTTTCATTCTAAATTAATGCAGAAGGAACCGAGGGTTGGTGGGGCCTGGGAGTGGCACCAGGATTATGGCTACTGGTATAAAAATCAATTCATGTTCCCTGATCAACTGATTAGCGTGATGGTAGCCCTCACGGATGCCAACAAAGAAAACGGCTGTCTCCAGGTTATTAAAGGGTCGCATAAACTAGGAAGAATCAACCACGGCTTTGCTGGCGAACAGGTTGGAGCAGACATGGTGATGGTTGCTAACGCGCTCAAAACGATGGACCTTGTTTATAGCGAAATAAAGGCAGGCGATGCGCTTATCTTTCATAGTAACCTATTGCATCGTTCGGAAGCCAATTTATCAGAACGTGCGCGCTGGTCCATCATTTCCTGCTATTCATCGCAATCCAATTTGGCCTACAACGAAACCTCCACATCCTGGCATACGCCCGTAAACGTGGTACCGGATGAAGCCGTGCTGGAATGGAATGCGGAATCTTTATCTAATGCCGACTTTTTAAAGAAGGAAAATGACCCGGCACTCAAAGAAACCGGATGGGAAGCAACGACTCCTGTTTCTTGATTATGTGATTTACCCACGATTGACCATTAGAATTCAGCTTTATGACCGAACCTATTTCCCTTTCTTCACGAAGAGCAGTCATTAAACAGTCCCTTGCCTTGCTTGGTGGGCTTGCCCTGGTAGAGCCCTTCGCGTTTACCCTGCCCATGGAAAAAAAGAGAACGAAGGTGAACGCCCATCTTTGGGTGTACGCCAGTAAATATCCGCCTACCTGGGATAGTACCCCAAACATTGAAACGGTTTTTTCTGACCTGAGCTATGCAGGTATAAGCGGCGTGGAGCTTATGGAAGTCAACCTTCGGCACGACGATGCCGTAGAAAAGCTAAGCAAGCTGGCGAAAAAATACCAACTGCCCGTTTCGGGTACTTCGTACGGTGCAGGAAGCAATCTTTGGGATGCAGCGCAGCACCAGCATATTCTGGACGATGTGAAAGTGGTGGTGCCCCGCCTTCGCAAGCTTCGAGGGAAAAACTTTGGCATTTCGGTTGGTGATGCCCGACGCATAAAAACAGACAAGGAACTGGATGCACAGGCAGACATCTTAAAAAAAATCCTGGCAATCTGTAAGGATAATGGCATCGAAGCCAACCTGCACAATCATACATACGAAGTTTCTAACGGCATGCACGATTTGAAAGGAACGCTGGCACGCGTGCCGGAACTTAAGCTCGGCCCCGACTTAAACTGGCTCATACGTGGTGGCGTTAATCCCGTTGATTTCATCAACGAATATGGCAGCCGCATAACGTATATGCACATCCGCGATCAGTATGACGATGGCACCTGGACCGAATATGTGGGGCAGGGTGTCACCGATTTTGCCTCCATAGCACAGGCATTGAAAACCACAAAGTTTACTGGCGATGTTGCTATCGAGCTTGCCTTTCCCAACAACTTTACACCTGCAAATCCCTTAAAAGAAGATTGGAAAAAGAGCCGGCAACATGTAAAGAAGGTATTCGGCTGGTAGCATCCCATAGTCAGTGAGCAGGAATCAGTGTGAGGATCAAAGCGATTGCTTTTTTGCAGGGCTTCCCCCAGGCACTTGATCAACCAGCAATGCCCGCTGCTTTTCATTCCAGCGTAGCGGTTTATCATGGCCCATGCCAGGGCTTGCATATATAAAACAAAACTGCTATTTTGGACGTCAATCCGGCAACCTATTGAAAACCATGAACGTATCTGAATACATTGCATCCCGCCTGTTTTTGTTCATGTCATTTTTTTACGGACTATCCGCCAGCACTGTTTCAGCGCAGCAAAACGCTTTATATAATTACCAGGATCTCTCCAAAACCGCATACACCCACCAAAAAGACTCTTTAAAAAAATTTTGGGTTTGTCCGGCATTGTATAAAGACAAGTCAACCCAGGCAAAGTACAAGGAGTTTTGGAATAACCGTACCAGCTACATCGCTACCGCTATCGACAACAATAATTACATAAAAGAGCAAGAACTCTTTAACTACTTAAATAGCATTTTAACCAGCTTAACTGCGGGCAATAAAAAATTAATTAAACAACAACCGCTTTTGTTGATTGACAGGAGTTCATCTGTGAACGCTTACGCGGTTGGCGGCAACATCATCGCAGTAAATGTAGGCTTACTCTGTTTTGCCGAAAGCCGGGAAGAGATTGCATTGGTGCTTGCCCACGAGCTGTCGCACAATATTCTGCAGCACCCCGATAACTCCATGCGGGAGAAGGCCGAGTATTTTACATCTGAGGAATATAAAAAATCGCTGGATGATATTCTTAAAGAAAAATACGAACGATACAGCCGTTTGAAAAAGGTTGTTCAGGGCTATTCAATTGACCGTAGCCGGCATAATCGCTATCACGAGGGAGACGCCGACTCCTTAGCTATTGAACTACTGAAGAACAGCGGTATTGGTTTCGATGCCCGCTTTTTTTTGCGGCTCGACAGCGCCGACATGCAATACAGGCAACCCCTTCTTCGCCCTTTGAAAGATTATTTCGCAGGTTATGATATGGCTATTGTTGAATCCTGGACACAGAAAAAAGCGAAGGGGCTTTCTACACGGAACTATAACTTCAAAGACTCCAGCAGCCTTGATGATTCTTTAAAAACACATCCGGATTGTGTTGCCCGGTACGAAGCCACAGCAGGCGCTTCAGTTACAGGACTAAAACTTACCCCCATCCCTGTTTCTATAAAAGAAAAAGCAACGCGGATACTTATCTGGAACCAGTTTGATAACATGAGCCTGACCGCCTGTTTATACCGGGTTCTACTCCAAAAAGACAAAGGAGCTACAGACGTTTGGTACGACTTTATGGTGCACAATATTCTGCAAGGCTTATACCTGGCCGACAAACAGCTAAATCGCTTCAGAGCCATTGGCATCGTTCCTAAAGAGTATATATCGAAAGACTACTATGCACTTCAAACCCTGTTGGAGCAAATGCCAAGAGAAAACCTGGAACAGTATTGTGTCACATTTCGCAGCCTTGGCTTCTGGCAACAATTGCCGGCTGATGCCAACGGATTAAAGGTGCTCATGGCTACGCTGAATGAAAATGGCACAAATGCAGGCAAAGCCAGCAGTACTGCCGCAAAAACCTACCTCGCCGCTCACAATGCCAGTATGTACTGCGAGTTTGCTTCGCATTTTAAATAAGCCTTAATTGATATCATACCATAACGCCACTATGAAAAAATACTTTTTTTGTTTTGTAGCCTTCTCTACGTTTACATTTTTAGCCAACGCTCAATCCAAAGTCTTTAAAGAGGTAGGGGATGAAATTCGCACCCAGATACAACCGATACGCCAGGACCAGTCGTTAGTAGGTTATCTGACGCTTTCGCAACTGGAGAAAGCCAGCGAGGACAGTTTTAATTACCGTCTTGTCATCATGGATGAAAACCTGAACGACATTGGCAAATTGGAGTTCCGGGAGCAAAACCTCGACCTCCAGGCAGTAGCATTCGACCAGGATGTTATTTGCCTGGGTTATTTCAAAAGCAACCTGCATGGCAAAACCTATAAAACGAAAAATTTATTTGAGGCTGCAAAATCAGCGGGAACCAGCGCGGTATTGCTTCAGTTTTTAACACTCGACGGAAAAATTGTGAAGTCGGCTTTTATTAAAACTTCGGCAAAAGTGGAAGGCACAACGCTCTACAACTCCAAAGCAAACAGGGCCAAAATGCAGCTAGCTAAATCCATCCAGGTTTCCAATGTAAGCCAGAAAGGGTTTACCTGCTTTTTCGAGGATGATAAGCAGGGAAGTCTTGCCGCTTTTGACGCCAGTGGAACGCAGTTATGGAAAAAAGAGCTGGCTGGTAAAACCCTGCACGAATATATCCTTGCGTCGGGTGACGACGTTTACCTGCTTTCTCAACACACCGATAGGGAAGAGGGTGGATGGGAAGTAAAAGGATATGGGTTCGCAACTGCTTCGGAATACGATAAAATGGAACTGAAAGACAAACAGGGAAATGCGCTTAAAGTGCTTGGTTATGGAAACAACCCGGTTACCGGCAAACCTTACTTATCTGGAACAGTGATCAATCCAAAAACAGGGGGAAGTCCCACAGTGAAAGGACTTACAAAAAGTCCATACCTGGGTGTGTTTACGGTTGACCTGAACGAACACTCCCGTAAAGACTATAAAGAAACCTATTCTTATTGGAATGATAAATCTAGCCCCGGTATCTCGACTAAAGGCAGAATTGAACAAAGCCATACTTATCCTTATTTGAATCAATCGTTCAAAGATTACAAGGGCAACACTGTCTTTGTGGGTTCATCCGTAATTAAAAAAACCAGATGGGGCGCTATCGCTACCGGTGTTGTGTTGTCGCCATTAATTGTTATCACACCGCTGATTTGGGCGAACACAGGCTTCAGCAAATACAGGGCTACAAATTCCGATGTTCTTATGCAAACACCGGAGGGTAGTCTGAATGTACAGGCGCCTATTGCGGGTAATGTTTCTGGTGATTTAGCACGTTGGAATCCGGCAGGTGTCGGCATTCTCAAAACTTTTTCCAGGGTAACTAATACCGATACCAAGTCAGATTATGTCGTCGTTGATGATATAAAGGATATTGTAATTTACAATTTGAACCAGAAAAAAATTATGCGCACGATTCCTCACAAAGACGGCAATGTGCGAACCGGAGTACTGCCCGCGAAGGACGGTCACATTATGATTGTTGAATACAACAAAAAAGAAAAATCCACCAGGATTTCCATTGAGCAGATTTAATGCCCGTGGATACTTTGTGGCAGGCGAATGCATGAGCAAAATGGAGTACGTAATGCAACAATCACCACAATCACCAAAGCCAGCCTGCAACCGCATATAAAACTGCGCGACTTATTTTACGAGAAGTACACAGTAAAATTTTTTTCGAAAGAAAATTTGGAGAAAACAAAATGTAAAGTAGATTTGACGTAAAATATACTTTACATGATGCAGACAAAAAATGTTTTACCCAGCTACTTCAAAGCAATCGGTTTCATCATAGTTGCTGCCGCTTTTGTCACACCCATAATCATGGGAATGATCCATCAAGAGCCTTGGGCAGCAACCGAGGGGCGGCGTTCTAT
>JBGTIL010000549.1:0-5361 GCA_041745695.1 Chitinophagaceae bacterium
TTCTGCGTGATGATGATATCCCGCAGTATGTTCAGGATGGAGTAGCAGATGCCGGCATTGTAGGTGAGAATGTATTGTATGAAAAGTGTAAAGATGTTGCCATTGTTCGCCCACTGGGTTTTGGACGATGCCGTCTTTCCATAGCAGTGCCAAAAGGCGAACAGTACCACGACGTAAATTTTCTGCGCGGAAAAAAAATCGCCACCAGCTATCCCTACCTAACCGAACAATTCTTGAAAAAAAACCGTGTTGAGGCTGAGATCCATGAGATCAGTGGGTCTGTAGAGATCGCGCCGGGTATTGGTTTGGCTGATGCTGTGTGCGATCTGGTGAGTAGCGGCTCCACGCTGTTCATGAACGGTTTGAAGGAAGTAGACAACATCCTCGACAGCGAAGCGGTATTGATACAAAATACTTCCCTTCACTCCACCAAGAAGGTAATTCTGCAGAAGATGCTGTTTCGTATCAACGCAGTAAAAACCGCTGAAGACAATAAATACATCCTGCTAAATGCTCCCAACGCGGCGCTCGACAAAATACTCGCGCTGCTGCCAGGTATGAAAAGCCCCACCGTGTTGCCCCTGGCGCAGGCAGGCTGGAGTTCTGTTCATACTGTTTTGAGAGAAGAAGAATTCTGGGATAAGATTGAAGCACTGAAAGAAGCTGGCGCAGAAGGCATTTTGGTAGTGCCCATTGAGAAAATGATCGTTTAAGATACAGGGGAAACCGGTAGAAGAATTCATCATGATAAAATTGACAAAGTATCCATCACCCGATCAATGGGAAGAATTGTTAGCCCGCCCGTACAGCGACAATGCTCCATTGATGGCTTCAGTGAAAGAAATTATAGCTGCCGTACAAGCGAAGGGCGACACAGCCCTCCGCCACTACACCGCCCAATTTGATGGTATAGAGCTGGCTGACTTTCAAGTGGG
Source organism: Chitinophagaceae bacterium (assembly GCA_041745695.1). GTDB lineage: Bacteria > Bacteroidota > Bacteroidia > Chitinophagales > Chitinophagaceae > Flavisolibacter. Next base: position 936 of record JBGTIL010000549.1, read on the forward strand.
TCGGGCGGAGCTTGAGCAGGCAGGCAACCTTCTCACTGATGAACTTAAAGCTGCCATACAGCAAGCGAAGCAAAACATTGAAGCTTTCCACAGGTCTCAGCACAAGTCGGAGGATGCCGTAGAAACGATGCCCGGCGTTTTGTGCTGGCGTGAAAACCGCGCTATAAATAAAGTTGGGCTTTACATTCCCGGTGGCACAGCGCCACTTTTCTCCACTGTACTGATGCTGGCTATCCCGGCAGCACTTGCAGGATGTGCAGAAATAATACTATGCAGCCCTTGTAACGCAAAGGGCACGATTCATCCTGCCATCCTCTATTGTGCACAGCTGGCTGGGGTACACAAAGTATACAAAATCGGTGGTGCGCAGGCCATTGCTGCCATGGCGTACGGCACGCAAACCGTTCCGGCTGTATACAAAATCTTCGGACCGGGTAATCAGTATGTTACTGCTGCCAAGCAATTGGTACAGGTTGCGGGGATAGCGATCGACATGCCTGCCGGTCCCAGTGAAGTGTGTGTGCTTGCCGACGCCGCGGCCAACCCCGCCTATGTGGCCGCTGACCTGCTTGCCCAGGCCGAACATGGCCCCGACAGCCAGGTTGTGCTCGTCACCACTTCCGAGTCTTTTGTACAAAGCTGCCTGGAGGAAATAGAAAAACAGGTAATACATCTTACCCGCAAAGACATTGCCCTGCGCGCGCTCTCCAACAGCAGGGTCATTCTGGTGAAAACCATGTTGGAAGCTGTTCAGATCACGGATCAATATGCGGCTGAGCACCTGATTTTGCATTGTGAAAACGCGGATGAGATAGCAGTTCAGATAAAGAACGCAGGCTCGGTTTTTATTGGTCCATATTCGCCCGAGAGCATTGGCGACTATGCAAGCGGTACCAATCACACCCTGCCAACCAATGGCTACGCAAGGGCGTACAGCGGTGTCAGTACCGATAGCTTTGTCAAAAAGATCACTTACCAAAAACTAACAAAGGATGGTCTGAACAATATTGCCAAGACTGTGATGGTGATGGCTGAGGAGGAAGGCTTGCAGGCCCATGCGGCAGCCGTGAAAATCAGGCTTGGCAACCAGTAAATACAGTTGTATTTCGCGCCTGTGCTCCCTGATACAAGCGCACCTGAAACGTTGCCATAGCCCTATTCAGACCAATGCCTCCGGATAGTCCCTGCGTGGGTTATAAAAAATTATTTATGTTTAATCTTGACAGTCTTGTCCGGGAAAATATTAAAAAGCTGCAACCTTATTCTTCGGCGCGGAGCGAATTCAGCGGTAAGGCGTCTGTATACCTCGATGCTAATGAGAACGCATTTGGCTCTCCCTTAATTAAGTGGTACAACCGTTACCCCGATCCACTGCAGTGGGAACTAAAGAAAAAGATCGGAGGGATAAAAAGTGTTGAGCCCGAACAAATGCTCCTGGGAAACGGTAGCGACGAATGTATTGATCTTTTGATCAGGTGCTTTTGCGAACCGGCTGTTAATAACATCATCATTTGCCCGCCTACCTATGGTATGTATGAGGTGTACGGGCATATCAATAATGTTGGTGTAAAACAGGTGCCCCTCCTTCCTCATTTTCAATTGCACCTCGAGGCAATGGAAGAAGCCATAGATGAGGGAACGAGAATCATTTTCCTTTGCTCTCCTAATAACCCTACCGGAAACAGCCTCCTCCGGCAAGACATCGAAGCCATACTGAATAACTTTGATGGGATTGTTGTAGTTGACGAAGCCTATATCAATTACAGCCGCCAGTACTCTATGGTGGGAGATCTGAAAGACTATCCGAACCTCGTGGTAATGCAAACGTTTTCAAAAGCCTGGGGGCTTGCGGCGCTGCGGCTGGGGCTTACCTTCGCTTCACCCGAGATTATCGGCTACCTCAATAAAATTAAACCCCCTTATAACATCAACGGTGCATCACAGGACCTGGCACTGAAAGCGCTGGATAACCTCGCAGATGTAAACAGCATGATCCTGGAAACGATCAGCGAGCGTGAGCGCCTTGTTGCAAACCTCCAGTCCCTGGATGTTGTAACCACAATCTATCCCTCCGATGCCAACTTTATACTTGTAAAAGTAAAAGGTGCCGACGCTTTGTACCAACATTTGAAAAACAAGGGAATCATCGTACGCAACCGAAGCAATGTTGTTTTGTGTGATGATTGTTTACGCATAACAATCGGCACGGCCGAAGAGAATGCCCAGGTAATAGAAGCAATTAAATCGTATACATTCAATCAGTAATATGAACACAGCCGAAGGAAAACGAATTCTTTTCATCGATCGCGATGGCACTATGATAAAAGAGTACCCACCCCTGTACCAGATTGACAGCCTTGACAAAGTGGGCTTTTACCCTTACGTATTCACTTACCTCGGAAAGATCGCTACGGAACTCGACTATGACCTTGTGCTGGTGAGCAACCAGGATGGACTGGGAACACCCAAGTTTACCGAAGAACAGTTTCAGAAGCCTCACCAGTTTGTGATGGATTCGCTGGCAGCAGAGGGCATTGCATTTAAAGAGGAACTCATTGATAAAAGTTATCCTGAGGAAAACCTGTCTACCCGGAAGCCCGGTATCGGCATGTTTACCGGGTACCTGAACAATCCCGCCTACGACATCCCCAATTCCTACGTCATAGGCGACCGCATCACCGATGTGCAGCTGGCAAAAAATCTGGGTTGCAAGGCCATATGGATCAACAATAATCCCGACCTCGGCGGCGCTGAGGTAAAGGACAGTGTGGAAGAACTCAGAAAAATTGTAGCCTTAGAAACTACTGATTGGAAAGACATCTACAACTATTTTAAAAAACAGGCGCGCGGTGTAACTCATACCCGTAGTACTGCTGAAACAAACATCTCAATTGAACTGAACCTGAATGGTTCAGGCCAGGCAAGGATTGATACGGGGCTACATTTTTTTAATCACATGCTCGATCAGATCGCCCGGCATGGATCACTCAACTTAACCATTCTGGCAAAGGGCGACCTGCACATAGATGAACACCACACTGTGGAAGATACCGGCATTGCACTGGGTGAGGCTTTCTTAAAAGCAGTAGGTGATAAAATGGGTATGGAACGCTATGGCTTTGCCCTTCCGATGGACGATGCAGAAGCGAAAGTACTTATTGACTTTGGTGGGCGTTCATGGATTGTTTGGAATGCCGAATTTAACCGCGAGCGGGTGGGCGATGTACCTACTGAAATGTTCTATCATTTTTTTAAATCTTTCTCCGACGCTGCGAAGTGCAACCTCAATATAGAGTGCAGGGGAGACAACGAACACCACAAGATCGAATCAATATTTAAAGCCTTTGCTAAGGCGATCAAAATGGCGGTGAAAAAAGATCCTTTAAAAAACTACCTGCCGAGTACCAAAGGTGTGCTTTAGTTGGCTTTGCCAGGCTTTTCGCTCATCAAGGGAGACCGAAGTTTTCTTTACACATTTGTAGACCGCTACAGAGCCGGATGGCAGAGAATTAAAAGCCCTTGCGGATACCTGGGTCAAGCAGTTATCAGGGTGTGGTAATTAGCTTGCCGTCTTTCATCACCAGTAGCTTGCCGTCTTTCATCACCAGCACCACTTTGCGTACTTCCTGGATCTTTTGAGACGGATCGCCGGCAACCGCAACCAGGTCTGCAAGCAAACCGCCCCTGATCCGTCCAATCCTGTCGGCATAGCCGAACACATCGGCATTTACGGATGTCGCCGACCGAAGTACATCCAGCGGTTTCATGCCGTACTCTACCATCAGTTCCATTTCACGTGCATTATCGCCGTGTGCGTAAACGCCAGCATCACCACCCATGGCAATGGTGACACCAGAAGCAAGAGCTACCAGGAAACTCTTTCTTTTTGCCAGGATGCGTGCCGGAACCGAATCGGTTGCCTTGTTCCAGCCCGCGTATTGAGTTACTGCATCACCGGCCGCTATCGTAGGCACGAGTGCTACACCCTTCTGCTTCATAAGATTAAATATCTCCCGGGTGCCATCGTCGCCGTGCTCTATGGTGCTTACACCACCCAGGATAGCTCTGCGCATACCCTCTGCCGTTGAGGCGTGGGCAACCGTTTGCCTTCCGCCACTTTTTGCGATTGCCGTAGCAAGCGCTATTTCCTCAACCGTAAAAGTCGGTGCGGGCTGACCGTCCCGTCCGGCGCGGTAATCAGCATACAATTTTATAATATCGGCACCCTTACCAATTTGCGTGCGCACTTCTTCTGCGAGGTTGTCGATACTCGTGATCTCAGCAGCTCCCTGGGGCAGTTCAATGTCTGGATTACCATTTTTCGGACCATAGCTGCCTTTCACAACAATCGCCCTTGTGGCAATGATCATCCGCGGACCGGGAATAATTCCTTTTTCAATAGCAGCTTTCAAACCTACATCGTCAT
>JBGTIL010000550.1:0-7704 GCA_041745695.1 Chitinophagaceae bacterium
GAAAAAAGCAACAGCCTCATAAATGCAGTATAATTTATACTGCAACCGATTAGGCACACACCGATCAGGACTCACGTGTCAATGTGGCCAGGGTAGTTGTATGTAATTTACAGAATTACCCACATGGCTGCATTGATGTCATCCTTGCCACCAAACTGCGTTTTTAAAGCTTCCTGCAAATTAGCTGCATTCGTAGTGCGCTCAGTACCCGGGTATTGAAAACGCTTTGGTATCAGTCCGCTGTTGCCCGTACCCGGACCACCTTTGGCAAAATCAGGAATGCCCGTACGGCGGTAGTTGTAGTAAGCTTCGTAACCGGAATTCTGAAAGAAAGCCAGGTATTTTTGCTTCAGGATTTGTTCTATGCCAGCGGCATTAGCTCCGGCATACTTTACCGAAGGTTGGTTATAATAACCGTTGAATACAAAGTTCACAGTGTAGGGCACGTAGTCGGCACTTTCCACAACCCTTCCGCCTGCTTTAAGGTAGTAAAAAGTATTGAGACCTTCCTTGATGCCGTAAAATCCAATGGACGCCTGGATGCCACTTTTATACCAGTCTTCAGCGTTCCCGGCGATCCATCCCCGGCTGATCGCTTCTGCTATGTTGAAGCACATTTCGGGATAGCCAACCAAAATTGTAGGCTCGGCAGTGTAAGTGCTGTAATATCGTTTTCTACCATAAAAAGAATAAGTTCCTGGAACGAAACCGGCGCCGTTGTCAACACCGGCTTTAGACGACATGTCTGCCAGATCTTCGGCAGGATTAGCACCTACAAAAGCTGCATGATCTGAGGGTTGAAGACCTGCTTTCAACTTCGCGCCGGCGGGGTCGGCAGTAACAAAAGTCCTCGGATCTTTTAATGATGTAAGCAATCCCAGGTACGTGGCAGATGTATTGTACCTCGTAGCATCAAACCCGAAATTGTCGGGGCTTGTGGGATATTTATTAAAAGGATTCACGTATACAAACTGCAGGTTGTCGGTCATGTCGACCATAATTGGATACGTATTCTTGTTGCTGAAGATTTTGCTGAATTCCTGCTTCAAATTCAGAGTAGCGTCTGCCTCTTTCTTACTCAATGCGATCAGCACCCTCAGGCGAAAAGTATTTACCAGCTTCTGCCATTTCTTTAAATTGTTGTTGAAGTAAAAGTCGCCGGCCAGCGTGTTGTCTCCGGTGTTATTCAATTGCGTGATGTCGGCATTGGCTTCTTCCAGCCACTTCAATACCTGAATAAAAATGTCTTTCTGCGTATCGTATTTTGGCTGGAGCACTTCAGTTCCTTTCAGGGCGTCTTTCATCGGCAGATCACCTACGCGCATTGTCATTTCATAAAAAAGATAAGCCCTGAAATACTTGCCGAGGGCAGCATAAGGATTCACGGCTTTGCCACCTGCGCGAATGGCTTCTTCCTCCATCTTAATTACATTTTTCAATGTAGTGTAATACAATGTAGCACCAGACCAATTATACTCCTGGTTGCCGTAATAATTATAATTGACAAGCGCAAACTGGTTCCATCTTTGTTCGGCACCCCAGGGTCTTTGATTAATGCTTACCTCAATCCCGTTCAGTGCCAGTGCTGCAGGCACGTTCTCCGGGCTGTTGGGATTGGCTTTTAAATCTTCAAACTTTTTAGTACAGGCGCCGGCTGCCAGCAGCACCAACATCAGTATCGTATAAACTAATTTCATGATTCTTATTTGATGAGTTGATTAGAAAGTGATGTTTAGATTGACCCCGTACCTTTTCACGGTAGGTGTTTGCAGATTGCTCGATGTTTGTGTTCCGGCATACTGGTCGATGTCTACATCTTTGTGCTTCTTATCTGTGAAGTAGAGCAGGTTTCTGCCTACCAGAGAAATAGCTGCAGAACGGATGAATGATTTACCCAGCAAGGAAGTTGGCAGCGTATAGCCCAGTGTTATTTCCCGAAGTTTAGAAAACGTTTTGCTCATCAGGTTTCCTTCTGCTGTTGAATTGTAACGACTGATGTAATCCTGCGCAAATGTTTTGGTGTCGTTGGGGGCAAAAGTGAGGTCTTTGTAATTGGTGATCACGCCGGTAACCGGGTCGTAGATGGGCGTTCCGCTGACAATCTTCACTCCTTCACCGACGTATGTTTTCTTACCCAGGTAATCCTGGTAACGTGCTTCTCCTAACACGCCTTCCGTTGTTTCGATGTGTCGCCCGCCGCGGAATGCCTGCCTGCGTACATAGTTTTCCATGGTACCGCCTACCCTGCCGTCAATCTGCACAGTTAGGTTGAGACTTTTGTACCGAAACTTGTTCACTAACCCGTACACCCAGTCTGGGCTTGAGTATCCCAACACCTGGTTTTTCGGATAACGGATAGGACGACCGCCGCCGTCGTTGATGATCTGTCCATCCGGGGTTCTGGCAAATTGCTGTCCCTGGTAGATGTCCAGTCTGTCACCCACGGTAACGTAGAGATCCCCGACAAGAATAGAATCTGCGGGTAGTTCCAGGTAGGTTTGTTTATAGGTAGACCAGTTGAGCAACACGTCCCATGAAAAGTTGCGCGACTTTACTGGATTGCCGTTGAGTGCCACCTCAAATCCTCGTGTGGCGTATTTCGCTGCATTGATAAAGAGCGCGGTGTAACCTGTAGTTTGAGAGATAGGGTTTCTGAAGATCTGCGGCCCGTCTATGTAAGAAAAATAAACAGCGTCGAGTCCGATCCTGTTTTTCAGAAAGCGAATATCAAAGCCTCCTTCATAGTTGGTACGCGCAGCTGTTTGTATATCGTCATACAGATTGTCGGTGTAATAGGCGGCGCTGGAATTATTGTAGTCGAGCCGGGTGCTGTACACTTTGTTTACCAGGTTGTACGTGGGACCGTCATAGGACGTAGTGTAGGCGCTTCCATATCCAACCGGGTAAGATGCAGGTCCTATGAAAGAAGATGTTCCACCATCTCTCACGTTAGCATAAGACCCTTTTAATTTCAGAAAAGATATTGCCTGCGGCAGATTGATATAATCTGAAAGGACGGTGCTTACAGACAGGGAAGGATAGGTGCCTGCCTTGGCATTCGGGATAGCCGATGACTTGTCTGTACGGATAGTAGCGCCAATGTTTACAAAGTTTTTGTAGCCGAGGTCAAGCGAACCGTAAGCACTCGTTACCAGCATCTCGGAGGCAAAATTGGCGGCTATGATAGGATTACGGGAATTGCCAAAAGTGTAGATACCGGGTACATTCAGGTAGTTAGTAGAAGTGAAAGTAGAATTAAAACGCATGCTCCGAATGTTACCACCAACCAATCCAGCAACGCTCAGGTCCTTGAAAAAAGTTTTGTTGTATTTCACCATCAGCTCACTGTTATTTTCAAACAACTTTCTGATGTCTTCGCGATAGTCGCCACGCGCTTCTTCGCGGCCGTAGGATGTTGCGGAGAATGGCATTTTTTCTGTGCGCAGTAAGTCGTAAGTGGTAATAGATGTCCTGCCCAACACTTCGAGGTTCTTATTGAATTTGTAGTTGAGTGTTGCGTACCCATAGAGGTCATTTTTGTAGTGTCCGCGCAACCATTCTTTAGCCATGAACCAGGGATTGTTGTAACGCTGATACTCTGCGTATATCTGTTGTACGCCTTCTTTTCCTGGCTGCCAGTAGTTCTTCAGTTCATCCACATCCCAGTCGGCTCCTCCCCAAAGAATAATGTTGTAAATGATACTATTCGGCCCGTACACCACATCAGGAATGTTGGGGGTCGACTGCCTGTTGTAGTTTACGTTGGCTTCAAACCGAAGCTTATCGGAGAAGTTGTGCGCCAGGGAAGTATTAAAATTTACACTACTCAATTTTGTATTAGGAACGATACCCTTCTGGTAGGTATTGGTAAGTGAAAACCTCAGATCAGATTTACCGGAACTCGCAGCGACAGTTAGGTTATTGGTGGATAGCAGTCCAGGCTGAATAAATCGTTTCAGGTTATCCGTACCGCGTGCGATCCAGGGTGTGCCCTTACGTACACCCGTCGCAGGGTCTACGGGACTGTCGTATTGTGGTATCAGCTGCCCCTCGAATTTGGGTCCCCACACATCGTAATCGCCATCGTTCAACCCGCCGCCGCGACCATCGGCAAATGCATACCGGCCGTGGTCGCCAGGCCCATAAAGGTCCTGCACTTTAGGAATAGCGTTAAAACCTTTCTCCAGCATCGTGCTGGAATTGAATTCTACCGAATAACCTCGTTTGTCTTTCGTTCCTTTTTTTGTATTGATGATGATGGCACCATTGATCGCCCTGTTACCGTATAAGGCAGCAGCTGTAGGACCCTTTAGCACAGTATAGCTTTCTACATCGTCCGGACTAATATTCCAGGTATCTGAATTGATGGGAATACCGTCTACAACGAAAAAGGTAAGACCCCCTCCGCGTAATAAAACCTGTGGCCGGCCGAGGATCTCTGCCGATCCGCCCACAGACAATCCGGCCACTTTGCCTGCCAAAGCATTGATAGCATTAGGTTCTCTTGCTTTGATGAGATCGGCGCCTTTCACTTCCTGCACCGAATAGCCCAGGCGTTTTGTTTCCTTACGAATACCAAGAGCAGTAACTACTACTTCATTCAAGCTGTTGCCATCGCCACTTAAGGCAATCACTGATGCATCAGCTCCTTTAATCTCTCGCGCAGTATAACCAACATAACTGATCACCAAAAGGTCATCGTCGTTAGCCATGATCTCAAATGCACCCTGGCTATCAGTAGTGGTTGACCGGGCAGCGTTTTTAATTTTAACGGTGGCGCCTTGCAGGGGAATGCCGTCTGCGGCTTGCACTACTTTTCCCCTAACCAGCTGCTGGGCCTGTGCGGTGAAACCAACCATATAAAATAAAGAGATAAAAAGTAGTTTAAAAACAGGAAGTTTTGAAAAGGCTGCCATGCGTGTTAGTTGATCTTGTATAAGAATTTATGACAAGGCAAATGTGGCGGCCGAATATGAGTATAACCTTAGTTTAAGGTTAATGAATGATTATGATGATATGAAGGCAATATTAAGTTTGCGGAAACGGCGGGTTCTTCGCAAATCATAACATTGAGGTAATGTACAATTTACATCATATCCATAAAGGTTTAAATGCAACCATCCGGACCGCGAAGCGGGAAAACTTGTGGTAGCTACAATCGCTCTTACTACATTTAGAATACACGGCAGTTGGCTGCCACAGGAGTTAAATGCTCACCCAAATAGCGACGCTTGTCGGAAGAAATAAGCAACTGGCAGCAGTAAAGAATATGGACAAAGCAGGCTATTTGAAAAACCTGTTGGCAAACCTGATATACTGTTCCCAATCATAGGTGGTGATATCGTGCTTGCCTGTACGAATATGATATTGAATGCTATGCCCAACGGGCTTATTTACGGAAGGCATTTCTTTTGATTCAATGCCTTTTTTGTTGAACAGCTGGTAAACAGGTGTGGCATACCAGGCCGCCAAAAACTCACCTTTTGGGTCAGACCAAAGATCATCTGCAGCGCTAGCCACATACAAAGGACGCGGAGCGATAAGTGCGAGCAGCATGTGCTGGTCTACGGGTAATGCTGCCGCCCTGGTATTATAAGCGGTAAAAGCCGGCACAAACCAATGGGGAAAAGTAGTGTTGATGCGGAGGATGGTTTCACCAAAGTTTCGCTTAGCCAGGGCTGCTCCCCCTTCACCCGAGTTATTGGATACAACGGCCGCGAAACGCGCATCAATGGCGCCCGCCCATAGTGCTGCTTTACCCAGGCGCGAATGACCTGTAACAATTATTTTTTTACTGTCCACTGCTTTTTCGGTCTCGAGGTAGTCGAGCATGCGGCTTAAACCCCAGGCCCACGCACCGATAGCGCTCCACTCTTCTGGTGCAGTTTTCAATACCTGCGCTAGTGTCGTTCTGATACCCGATTGATAACCCGTGGCAAGGTCGGGTTCGAGGTCGCCATAGTAAACGGTTGCCAAGCCGTACCCAGCTTCAATGAGCATGGAAGCCGGCCAACGACCGGCCTGCAGTCCCCGCGAGCTATCGCCTGCCCGGTGGTTGACAATACCTGCCGATGCATTGTTATTTACCCAGCCCCTGGCAATGGTTACACTCGGGTCGTTAGAGGTACTTTGATTGCCGTAGAAGTTTAAACCGGTAAAGACAGGAACTTTTGCGCGGGCATTTTTTGGAAGGTAAAGCAGCAGCGCCATCTGCGGACCGGTTGTGTCTGCCGTAAAATAAATGGTCACCTGTTTGGCCATGGCCCGGTTGCCGAGCGCTGTATCGTTGATGCCCGTAACCTTGTAATGTGTTGCCGGCGCCTTGCCGGGCATCTTGCCGTAGACATGCTTTTGATACAAAGAAAGTAACGCAGGCCGCTGAATGGTTGACCACTGGGCTGCGGTTTTGATCATTTTTCCACTGGCTGTTCTTAGAACGGGGGGCAAGGAATACGGGGCGACCTTGCTTTCGTCCATGTTGATCGGGTCTGCCGGCTGGGCGAGCACCGCAGCGCTGCCTCCAAAGCAGGCAGCCATGTGTAGAATCAAAAAACGAATCTTCATCCAATAAATTTAAACTATGTAGTTCATCCGCCTGCATTATAACCAGGAGCCGCCCTTGCCAGGAGCCCTGACCAACGCGGGCGAAGCAACGACCTCTCCCAATAAAGCGCACAAAAAAAAGCGTTCGTGAAAAACGCTTTTTTTTTGCCGGTGCGGGCTTCCTGTAAACTAATTAGTTCAGGAAAGCAGCAATCTCCGGTCCGAGAGGAGCTGCCTTACTTGGCAGTACTTTTACAAGCGCGCCTTTCTCATCTATGAGGAATTTAGTAAAGTTCCATTTGATTGGATCATCCATTCCCAATTTTTTCGACTCTGCGGTGAGGTACTTGAACAATGGATTGGCATCAGGTCCTTTAACCGATACCTTTTCAGCCATCAAAAATGTGACCCCGTAATTTCTTTTACAGAATTCCTTGATCTCTGCATTGGTACCCTTATCCTGATTAAAATTGTTTGCAGGAAAACCGATGATCACTAACTTCCCTTTATTCTCGTCGTGGAGTTGTTGTAACTCTTTTAACTGTGGCGTATAACCGCAGGCAGAGGCGGTATTTACAATTATGATCTTTTTACCTTTGAATGCGGAAAGTTTGATGGTGCCTCCTTCCAGGGCGGGAACTTTAAATTTGTAGATGGCCTTGTCTGCTGAAAAAATGGAGATAAGAGACAGGAAGAGTAGTGCTTTCATTTTATGCGTTGTTTTATAAAGATGAGAAAAGGATTTCGAAGTTGGATATGACCATGAAAACTTCTAACCGCCATGTGAAGTTCTGACAAAAATGCTTTCCAACTGCCTGCAATTTATTTTTTGAAATAGATCGCCACTATGGCAACCTTTTTGTAAGGCAACTGTTTATTTTCATTCTCCCGGATTCTATTTGCAAATCTCAACACCCTTCGTCATTACAAAAATTCCGGTCTCAACACATCCTTAGCATATTTCGAAAACAATTAAAATGAATAACATGAATCTTCTGTCTCTAAAATTCCCTGTGCTCCTCTCTGCCTTAGCCGTAGCCACGTTTTCCTGCGACAAAGAGGAAGACCCCGTCGTTCCGCCCCCAACCACTACCAAAGAGTGGACAATTCCCCTTTCTACCAAGAACGAGAATCCAGCATTAATGACAAGGAACGAAACGG
>JBGTIL010000551.1:0-4826 GCA_041745695.1 Chitinophagaceae bacterium
GAACCACGGAGGCAGAGTGACAGGGAGGAGCACAGGGGATAATGAAGCCTATGTTCCTTATGTGCCTATGTGGTGATCTGAGCGTTTGCTTCGTGCTTCGCAATCATGGTCAACCTGACCTCTTCCCTCCGTGCTCCTTCGTGTCTCTTCCTCCGCGGCAATCCCCGCCTGGAAATTCCCAACTTAAGTTTATATTTCACTAAACTTTGAAGTTGATGAATACTTTTCGGCGGCTGCTTCTTGTGAGTACGGCAGTAATGGCTGTTGTAGGCATTGAAACGGCGGCAGCGCAAGTAAAGAATACACTAATTGTTCACGGCTTGCAGCAAGAAGTGGAAGTGCTGCGCGATAGCATGGGCATCAACCACATTTATGCAGCCAATACCCACGACCTGTTTTTTGCCCAGGGATACTGCGCAGCAAAAGACCGCCCTTTTCAGTTCGAACTCTGGCGCCGACAGGCTACAGGTACCGTCGCCGACATGCTGGGTTCCAAAGAACTAACCCGCGACATCGGTACCCGCTTGTTTCGATTCAGGGGCAATTTGGCAAAGGAACTCGCTCATTACCACCCACAGGGAGGTTCAATCATCAATGCTTATGTAGAAGGCGTAAACGCTTTTGTCAATGAACTTCTCCTCAGCCCCAACCCCTTGCCGCAAGAGTTTGTGTTACTTGGTATCAAGCCCCAGAAGTGGACTGCCGACATCGTGATATCAAGGCATCAGGGTTTGCTTGGAAACATCGTCGACGAATTGAATATCGGACGCGCTGTACTGGCGGCTGGTGCCACTACAGTGGCCGACCTGATGTGGTTTCATCCAAAACAGCCCGACCTGCGCATGGACCCCTCCATCACTGCACCCATGTTATCGAAGGATATCCTTAAATTATACAACGCCTTTCACAAGCCTGTCTCTTTTGAAAAAGAAGACAAAGCCGGTTCTGTATCTTTCATCACCCCCCCGCTGCCCGAACATGGAACAGAAGGCAGTAATAACTGGATCATCAGTGGCCGTAAAACCGCCAGTGGTGCACCCTTCCTTGCCAACGATCCGCATCGCGCCATCGCCCTGCCTTCACTCAGATATATGGTGCACCTGGTGGCGCCCGGTTGGAATGTAATGGGAGCTGGTGAACCCGTAATCCCTGGTGTGTCTATTGGTCATAATGAATATGGTGCCTGGGGACTTACCATTTACGAAACCGACGGTGAAGACCTCTACGTGTACGACCTCAATCCTCAGAACCTTAAGCAGTACAGGTACAAAAATACCTGGGTTACCATGGAGGAATTTACCGATACAATCGCCGTAAAAGGGGCTGCTCCCGTAACCGCCCTGCTGCAATACACCGTACATGGACCTGTCACCTATATTGATTCGGCTAACAGGAAGGCCTATGCGGTTAAGTGTGCCTGGCTCGAACCCGGCGGAGCGCCGTATCTGGCTTCTCTCAGGATTAACCAAAGTAAAAACTGGAACGATTTCCGGAACGCCTCCGCCTACAGTCACATCCCGGGTGAAAACATGATCTGGGCTGATCGTACAGGCGATATCGGCTGGCAGGTGGTTGGCATAACGCCAATCAGAAAAAACTTCAGTGGGATGGTTCCGGTACCGGGAGACGGGCGCTACGAATGGAATGGCTACCTCGACATTAAAAAAAGGCCCCATGAATTAAATCCACAAAAAGGTTTTTTAGCCACCGCTAATCAGAACGTTACACCTGCTAACTACAGCCACTGGAATACGGTAGGCTATACCTGGGCTGATCCCTACAGGGGTAATCGGATCAATGAAGTTTTAAGCGCAGATAGTTCCATCACGCTTGAAGAGACCAAAGCGCTTCAGACAGATTATTTCTCTATCCCAGCCCGCACATTTGTTCCAATGCTTGCGTCTGTTTCCTTACAAAATCCTACACTGCAAACAGCAAAAAAAACACTCGACGGTTGGAACTTTATATTAGAACAATCTTCTGTGGCAGCAGGTATCTATGCCATGTGGGAGCGGAAAATATATGCAGAGGCAAATAAACGATTTGTACCCCCCGCTCTGCAAGGGCTTATCAGGTTGCAGCTCAATAAAATCATTACCTGGTTACAATCGCCGGGCGACAGGTTTGGTGTCCCTGCGCAGCAGGAACGCAATGCATTTTTAGCCGCGACATTTGAGCAGGCTGTAGCTGAATTACAAACCAAATTAGGTGGCTCCATAACCAGCTGGACGTACGGGCAAACGGCTTACAAACACACCACCATCAGTCACCCGCTCGTGCCGATCATGCCTGAAGCCGTCGCCGGGCAATTTAAGGTGGGTACCCTTCCCAGGGGTGGCAATAATCACACACCCAATTCAACGGGTAGTAATGACAACCAGGGATCCGGCGCCAGTTTCCGCATGATCGCCGATGTGGCAGATTGGGACAAAACGCTCCTGATCAATAGCCCCGGTCAGTCAGCCGATCCTGGAAGTCCTTATTTTAAAAACCTGTTCGAAACATGGGCAAAAGACCAGTACTTCCGGGCGTATTTTTCCCGGGCTAAAATACAGGCAAACGCAATGGGGCATGAAGTGCTGAGACCTGCGAAATAGGAGTAGCAAATGTTTGACGTATTTTTTCCTGTGCCAACATCGAAACCCTGTACCAAACCATAAATACACCATTCTAATTTTAATACAATGCATGTTGAATCAAATCAAGGTAGCCTGCAAAGCACCTCCAAACCAATGTCGTCAAAACAAGGTTACGCCGTGGGCATTTCGCTTATTGCCGCACTTGGAGGTTTTCTGTTTGGCTTTGAAACAGCTGTCATTTCTGGGGCAGAGCAAACCATCCAGCAGCTCTGGGGATTGAGTGCTGCCTGGCTGGGATTTACTGTTGCTTCCAGTTTGATTGGTACGGTCGTGGGATCCCTGATTGCCGGTGTGCCGGCCCAGCGCTACGGTCGAAAGAAAGTGCTTACCTGGATTGCCCTGCTCTACCTTGCTTCCTCTATTGGCTGTGCACTTACGCCCGCCTGGCTTCTTTTTGTGTTGTTCCGGTTCATCGGTGGCATAGCAGTGGGCGCTTCGTCTGTTGTAGGTCCCATGTATATTGCCGAAGTAGCACCCCCGGCAATCAGGGGCCGCCTGGCAGGATCTTTCCAGATCATGATCGTTACTGGGATCCTGGTTGCCTATCTCACTAATTTCTTCTTCGCCGACCTCGGTGAAAGTAGCTGGCGCTGGATGCTGGGGGTAATGATTGTACCCGCCGGTTTGTTTGCATTGCTCCTGCGACTGATTCCGGAGAGTCCGCGGTGGCTTGTTTTAAACAACAGAGATGAAGAAGCAAAAGCTGTTTTTGTGAAAACGGGCGAGCCCGATGCCGTTGCTGTCATCAGAAAGGAACATGAGTTGTCTGGCGGTGGCATAAAAGAAAGCCTGTTCAACGGCAAATACAACAAGCCGATCTTGTATGCAGTATTACTTGCTATGGCAAACCAATTGTCGGGCATCAATGCAATCCTGTATTACGCTCCACGGATCTTTGAGATGGCTGGCTTCGACAAAGCAGAGTCTTACCTGCAACCGGTTTACATCGGCGCCGCTAATTTGCTTTTTACTTTGTTGGCCATGACGGTCATTGATAAATTTGGCAGAAAAGTTCTGCTGTTGGTGGGCTGTGTAGGACTCGTTTTATTTTTAGGGCTCACTGCTCATGCTTTCAGCGACAGCGGAAATCTTGGAAAAAATGTACTTTTTTACCTCCTTGGTTATATCGCTTTTTTTGCGTTTTCTCAGGGTGCTGTGTTGTGGGTGTTCGTTTCAGAGATCTTCCCGAACTCGGTTCGTTCCCAGGGAGCTGCTTTGGGCAGTTTCACTCACTGGATCATGGCCGCGATTATTTCGTGGACCTTTCCGATCATCGTGGAAGGAAGTGAGAAAGGTGGATTTTACTCTTTTGTTTTCTATGCCGTGATGATGCTGGTTGCGTTCATTTTCATCTGGAAGGCTTTGCCCGAAACCAAGGGGCGGAGCCTGGAGCAAATCCAGCAGGACCTTGGGATAAAATAATAACGGTACAGACCAGGCGCTTTTTAATCAACCCCGACACCTACTTATAAATGCCAATACCATCATTCATGCTACGTACTATTTGCCTTCTTGCTTTGTTTAGCTGCTTTGGCTGTAGCGACAGTACCACTGTCACCACCTCAACCACACATGCAGATACAACTGTAGCCGGGGATACAACAGTTTCAACCTACACAGAAGTTCATCGTCCGCAGCTCCACTTTTCGCCAAAGGCCCACTGGATGAACGATCCCAATGGCATGGTATATTTTAATGACCAATACCACCTGTTTTTTCAATACTATCCCGATAGCACGGTATGGGGACCCATGCACTGGGGTCATGCTATCAGTAAAGACCTTGTGCATTGGGAAGAAACTGCAATTTCACTTTACCCAGACAGTCTGGGCTATATCTTTTCGGGCAGTACGGTAGTGGACGTCAACAACAGCACAGGCTTCGGTAAAGGGGGCAAACCACCGCTGGTAGCGATCTTCACCCACCACGACCCTGCAGGAGAAAAGGCGGGATCGAGCACTTACCAGAACCAAAGCCTTGCCTACAGTACAGACGAGGGCAAAAGCTGGACGAAATACAGCGCCAATCCTGTGCTGCGCAGTCCTGACATCAAGGATTTTCGGGATCCGAAAGTAATGTGGTATGAAAGAGACAAGAAATGGATCATGACCCTGGCAACCACAGACCGCATTAGTTTCTATTCATCCCCCGACCTGAAGTCGTGGTCTAAAGAAAGCGAGTTCGGTA
>JBGTIL010000552.1:0-14512 GCA_041745695.1 Chitinophagaceae bacterium
CCGCACTACCCGAAGGTCTGCATGTGCAGATCTCCGCTTGTGAGTCGGATGAATCAGCGGTTGAAGTGAGCGGCGAAGGTGTTTTCACCAAAGCGCTGATTGAAACTTTACAGGAAGCCAAAGGCGATATTACTTACCATGCCTTGCGCAGCCGCATACGTCAGTACCTCCGTAACATTTATGAGCAAAAGCCCCGGATATACGTGGTTAACGGCGATCCTTTATTGTTGTACACTTGTTTTTTGAACCAACATAAAGACGGCAGCAGCCTTGCTTTCGGCGATGTATTATACAACCAGCAAACTGGCTGGCAATTAAGCCTCGGTGCCATTCACGGCATCGGCGAGGGCACCAAGTCTATTCGCATTCTCGATGCTGAAAAAGAAAACAAAGAATACACTGCTACCGTATCACAGATCAAAACAGACATCACCCTGCTACGTCCTCCCAAAAATGCCAATCTATCTCCAACAAAAGTGTACAAAGGCTATGTGGAAGACCTGCTTACAACCAACATCCGCTTGTGCACCAACAACGTTGACGGCACACCTGAAACGCAGATCGCTTTGATGCGGGCGCTTACCAGTTCATCGAATCGTTTTATCAGGCTAGACGAGAAGCACCCGCAATACATTGTGTACAACAGTAACGGGCAACTATTTATCACCCGACCCCAGGATGGCAGCCGGCCGTTGCTAAGGCCGATACAAGCTGCACCAGAAGCTGTACCGGTGCTCATGGCTTACCTGACACAGATAGCTAAATGGGAGCATTTAAAAAGCCTTACTAATAATGGGGGCGATACCAACCTTACCGGTAAGGAAATTGAAGTTACCATCCGGACAATATCAGAAGGATCAGAAAAAGTATCGCCAATAAAAAAAGGCGTGGCGGTCATTGCATACAGCAAAAAAGCCGGCAGATGGAAAACCGAATTGGAAATTGAATTAAAGAATACCACCGATACGCCCCTGTATTGTAGCATCCTGTATCTGACATCGGGCTTTGGCGCCATCAATAACTTACTCCCAACCCTGGTTGAGTATATTGAACCCGGTGCTACGGCGAAGCTGCAATACAAGGGAAAGCAGTTGCTCCCTTTCACCGTGAATAAAGAAGCGGAGTGGTACAACTGGAAGGAACAGACCGAATACCTGAAGCTTATTGTAAATACAGAAGATTTCGACACGGCTTCGCTTTCGCTGGAAGCCTTACCACCACCTATTATTCCGGGTACAGAAACAAAAAGTCCCAATCTCCGAACCAAAGGACTCGACGAGGAACCCGATACCGAAGGACTGCATGGCTGGGGAACGCAAACAGTGGTTCTGCAACAGCCCAACCCGGGCTATAACCACATCGATGGAAGCAAGATCGAGCTGATGCTTCAGAACCCATACACAGCCGACTTTGCCTTGGGGATCTACTTTGATGTGGTTGCAGGTAAGGGTATGCAACCCACTTACAAATTAAAACGATCCATCAAACAACAGGTAAAAAGCAAAGGGTTGCTGGGCAATGTAATACTTGATCTTGCCAACTGGTGGTCGCGGCGTAAAAGGAATAACCATTACCATAATATCATTACAAAGTTCCCTAACCGCATCCGCATTGTTTCGGAAGGCGACTCCTGGTTTCAGCATCCGCTGGTGCTAGACGTGATTGATCATTTATCACGAACCTATGCCATCTACTGCGTGGCGGCTGCAGGAGATACATTGCGTAATTACGTGAGCGGTAAAAAAGGCAACGGCGAATATTATTTAGATGCGCTCGATACCGAGCAGCCTGCGTTCTTCCTTATCAGCGGTGGCGGCAACGACATTCTCGGACCGCAGTTCCGCACTTACCTGCAAGACAAATTCGACAACGCACTTGAAGAAGGCAAAGGACCAGAGCGGTTCCTGCGCGAATCCATATTTAAAGAAATGAACGCGCTTGCAGACATCTACCGGTCGCTTTTTCAAAGCCTCAAACAAAGTCATCCTAAACTGCAGATCCTGGTGCATGGTTACGACTATCCAATTAAACTCGATGATGCTAAAAAAGGATGGCTGGGGCGCTATATGATTGAAAAAGGTATCAGCCGCGCCGGCGACCGTAAGGCTATCATTCAATTTATTATGGATGAATTTAACCGCCGGCTTAAAGAAGTGGCCGTGGAGTTTAGCAACGTTGGATACATAGACCTGCGGGGCACAGTTCGGTATAACCCAACAGACAAAGTAGACCAATGGTACGATGAAATCCATCCGAACGACGAAGGCTTCCAGCAAATTGCGATGAAGTACATGCAGAAGATCAGCGAGCAACAAAAACACTAGGTTTCGGATACAATGGGTATCAACCGGTTTCGAACGGATCTTATCAGGACATAAACAATTTCACAACCACTAAAACTAACAATATGGCAACTCCTTACAAGTTTTACATTAATCACATTTCAAGCAACGCCGGTTACCGTGCTAACTGGGAACCCAACAAACCGCTGGAGCTAGGTATGATCGGAAAACTCACCAACGGTGTTCTCGATGTGGTTTCCACATTGGAGCAGGAAGGTTTAACACCCAAAATTTTAAAAGATTCCAGCGTTGGTGAAATGGATTTTACCTCGCATCAAACGGTAGACATTGACATTAAGCTGGCAGGAAAGGCGCCAACAGCCGGCAGTGTGCTAACAGCTGCTGAAGCGGGCTTCGTACTAGATTTCCATGGCGAAAATGCAGTAGTGTTTTTAGTGAAAGATACCCTCACCCACCAGATCATCAATATGGCTGAACTGGAGAAACAAATCATACCACGCTATAAAGATGGCTCCTGGAAAAAAGACTGGGTAATTGTAACCCAGCTCCTGGAGGCAGTGACGGCAACCATCATTATTTCCAACAGCAACAATAATAAGCTCGAATTAAAAGCAAGTGCAGGCGTTGGCACAGCCAGTTTAAAACTTACAGATGCAAGCCTGGGGCTTTCCGTTGCGAAGGAAAAAGGTAGTAGCCTGAAAGTGTTGGCGCAGCAGGGTCTCACTCCGTTGTACCGGGTGATGGGAATCCGCCATCCGCTTTTTGGCAAGCCAGCCCTGAGTTCGAGAGGTGAGGATGCAAAACAGGTGCAGGAAGAAGTATTCAAGTACCAGGACTTTGATGCAGGAGAATTGGATGAGATGCCAGAAGCTGCTGCAGAAAAATCATTCTAGACTGTGTGCGGGAGCGATCTTCCGGGCCTATCGCTTAGGTGCGGGAACTTTTCCAATAGCGCTGCCTGAAGATCGTACTTCCTGAAAGAGTTTGCATACAACATTACTTAGTAAAAACTGAACAAATCATGCCCCAGATTCATGCCCTCTTGGTCGGCATTAATGCCTACCCTGTTGCTCCACTTACCGGTTGCATCAACGATGTAAAAGCCATGGAGGCTTATCTCAAAAAAACGTATGACGGACCTACATCGGCCACACTCAGGATAAAGTTGCTAACCGACGAAGAAACGGTGAAGCCCACACGAGCCAACATCATTAAAAGTTTTTCCTTTTTTGATGAGGCAAAATCTGGCGATGTCTGCCTGTTTTATTACAGCGGTCATGGATCATTTACGAAAGCGCCCGAAGCGTTCTGGACTGAAAGAGACGGTTACCTCGAATCGTTTGTTTGTATGGACAGCCGCCTGCCTGGCGGTCGCGACCTGGTGAATAAAGAAATGGGCTTCCTCATAGCAAAAGCACTGGATGGCAAGGAGGACGTGAAGTTCGTCGCAATTACAGACTGCTGTCACTCAGGCACCATCACCAAAGCCCTGACTGAAAACAAACGGACAGACAGAAGCTGCCCGGCAGACTTTACTCCCAAAAAACTCGAAAACTATTTGGGCTATGGGGAGACAGTTAACAAGCAGCCTTTTTATAAAGAGGAAACAATCGCTGGCAAACAAAGAGTAACCGCGCAACAGTCAGCCCACATTCATTTAGCAGCCTCCCAGGACAACCAAACTGCAAAAGAATTAAAAATCGACGGTAAGCAGCACGGGGCTTTTACCTACTCGCTGCTTAAAACTCTTTATGGCAACCAGGGAAAAATTAGTTACGCAAAGCTCCTGGCGAGTGCACGCGTGCAGGTGCACAACCTGGTACAGTCCCAGGATCCTGTGTTGAATCTAAACGGTGGCCTAGGAGATGAACATGCAAAGACCGATTTTTTGCTGGGTGCTGTGAGCAAAGCCTCCGGTACTTACCCTGTTTTTTGGGATAACAAGGCAGGATGGTGTATTGGTGCTGGTCCCATTCACGGTGCCTCGGTGGGTGATGTTGTGGTGATTGAAAACGTTTGCCAGACAAAAATCATCGACCAGCCTTTTCCTCATCTCTCGGTTTTGATGGACAAACCGCAAATGAATAAAAGCCACAGCGGGTACGAAGCGCTATTATATGTACAGCCGGCACAAAAAGTAAAGGTTGCCTTTGCCAGGGGGCTCCCCACTGCACTGACAGCGAAACTGCACGAAGCCTATGATCAGCTCAAGCCCGAATACGTTGAATTGATCGAAGGCGATCAGGCAAAATATTATATCCGTAATCACGCAGAGGGAGTCTACACGGCCCTGCCTGCGGCCGATGTACCCTTGTTCAATTACACAACTGTTGACACGGAAGATTCAGCTGTTCGTTTCTGGCAAAAGATCGCGACGGTTTCCAATTGGCTGCACCTGCTTGAGGTAGAAAATCCTGCTTCCCTGCTATCATCCAAGGAATATCAAATTGAGATAAAACAGCTGATGCCATCAACAGGAAAGCCGGGAGTCGGGGAGGAGGTGAAAGATCTTACAAAACCAATAGAACTGCTTTATTCTTTTGATGAAGGCAAATTGAAGCAGCCGTCTATCCAGGTCATGCTCACTAATAAGTCGGCACGTGACCTTTGGTTCAGTTGCTTGTTTATGGGCTTCGACTTTTCAATAAGTGGTAGTGCTTTAAAAGAATTGAGACTTGCACCGGGCAGGTCAGCGGCGCTGACATCGTTCGACAGGCAGGGCAATGAAACTGATGTGCTGAAATTGAAAGTGGACAGTACCCTCGTGCAAAAAGGGTATAATGATATTACAGAATACCTGAAGTTTTTTGTCTCCACCTCGGCGCTCGATACATCGAGGTTTAGCCAGGAGGGACTTGAACTGGCACCGGTTGCAAAAAGCATAAAAACTGCCAGGGGTAACAAGGGATTGGGCGAGGACGAAGAAGAAGACAGTTTGCGAAACGACTGGAAAACAGAAACGATAGCCCTGCATATTGTTCGCCCGAAGGAAGCGATAGATCTGCCCGAAGGAGTTGTCACGAATGTCAATGGCATACTGATAGAAGTACCAGCAGCCTTTTCCGCCAGGGCCTGCCTTACCAGTTCGGGTCAGTTCGCTGCAACCAGTAAAACCCTGGCTCCTCATCAAAGAAATCGAAATACCGCTTTGGAACCCTTTCCACTGCTGCCTCAAACCCGGGCGGGCGATGTTGTCGATCTACTCGAACTATTGGATATTCAGAATGCAGCCGGGGTCACAGCTCAATCTCCACTTAAAATTCAGTTGCCTTCTGAGAGGAGTACAGCTGCTTCATCTGTCATTCCTTTGGGCCTGGATGTTGAATCAGGTCTCTACTTTCCTGTTGGCTACGTAGACAGCGACAACAAGATCCGGATTGAACAGTTGCCGCAGCAAACTCCTGCAACATCCGCTATCAATGCCAAAAGCCTGTTAGCGTCTATTAAAATTTATTTTCAGAAAGTCATCAATAACTCATTCGGTGCGCCCAACCCCTATCCGCAGCTGGCTGTAGCCACCATCACAGACGGAGCGTTGACCTATGAGCGAAGCAAAAGCAAAATCCTGGAGGCGGTGGATAAGGCTGAAAGCCTGGTGCTGATGATTCATGGCATCATCGGCGATACCAAGGGCATGGCTCAGTCACTGCATATGGCATTGGGCAATCAGGGCAGCCTGCCGGAAAACAAGATCGATCTGTTTCTTGCTTTTGATTATGAAAACCTGAACACTTCCATACCCGAAACAGCGCGTTTGCTGAAAGAAAAACTGGTCGAGGTAGGATTGCCACCCGGGCATAACAAAAAGCTCGTGATTGTGGCACACTCCATGGGCGGCTTGGTGTCGAGATGGTTGATAGAAAAAGAGGGTGGAGCTGCAATGGTGTCGCATTTGGTAATGTATGGTACACCAAACAACGGTACACCCTGGGCGGACGTACGCGACATGGCACAAGCCATCATCACCTACGGTGTGAATGGAGCCGCATTTCTACAACCCTGGTTTTTCATCTTATCAGGCGTCGGAAAATTAGCCGGCGGTACCCAAATCACTTTGAAAGAAATGGATGCCGACACGGGCATATATGCGAAACTGAACGATGGCAACAACGATCCGGGTATCGGATATACGATCATCTCGGGCAATACACAGGACATCATTCCCGACTATCTTAAAACCGCGTCGTTGATCAGTCGCATTTTATCGAAAACCAAAAGAGGCAGTTACAAACTCCTTGATACGGTTCTCTTTCGCAAGCCAAACGACATTGCCGCAAGTGTAGAAAGTGTACGCTCTATCCCAGGCTCAGAGAAATGGAAGATTAAGCCTTCCAGGCATACCGTGGCCTGCGATCACCTCACTTACTTTTCTACACAAGCTGCCTTGAAGTACCTGCAGGTCAGGGACAAAGAGGAAGTCTAAACTATGTTATCGATAAAATTTTTATAGCCCATATGCCCCACGAAACCAGCCATCCGATTGCCAAGCCGCTGGGTGATGATGATGACGTACCGCAGGCTGTTACGCAAAGTGAGAAGGCGAATGGCATTCGGAAGAATTATCTCATATGCGTGGGTGTGGGTGCGTATAAAAATACAGACCTTAATCTCGGCACCTGCTGCGCCAATGACTGCAACGGACTGATTAAAATCTTAACCTCCGATTACTCGTTTGAAACGGTAACAGGAACCTATGACAGTGGGGGTAACAAAATAAATGATGATCCCCTTGTACTCCTGAATGAAAGGGCTACCAGGAGCGCCATTGAAAATTTGTTTGACTCGCTTTGCTATCATCCCGATTTTCAAATACTGCCCGATGATTTACCTGCCCACAATTTAATAATTTACTACTCTGGTCACGGAAGTACAGTCAAGAAATCGGGCAAGGATTTTTTTTACTGGGTACCCCATGACTACGATGGCAGTGTAGCACAACCCGATTCAAAGAGATTATACAGCCTCTTCTTCAACTTAGTAAACAGCATACTTGATATTCGCTATCATAGTCTCATCATCATATCTGATTCTTGTCATTCTGCAGCCACTTTCGAATTAACAAATTGGTTTACTCCCAGCTTGCAGGCAACACCAGGAACAGATCCCAAAGCCGAACAGTCGCTGTGGGCAATCTGTTCCAGTGCCTCCAATCAATTGTCGTACGCAGACGGCGAGTACAGCTTTTTTACAAGGCACCTCCTGGATGCTTTAGAGAATAACCTCGAACCCGAGTTGAATATTGAGACGTTAGGAATTGAATTGAAGGAGATGCTATTGCTTTCAAATCAAAGGGTTTTCCCAGGAAGGCTGGGGCTCATACCAAACAACACCGGTAATTTCTATTTCACCGGCAACGCCACAAAAAAAGAAAAATTAAATAAGAAAGAGCGGTGGAAAAAACTGCAGGATGATCTCTACAAACTTAATTACAAGGATCAGAAAGACAAGCTGGAGGATTGGCGCAGGCGGCTGGATAAGGTTGCCCAACGTTTTTTTATCTGTATCAGTGCCGTGCCTGACTATGGATTGAAACTAGCCCACCACCACATTGCCCGGTCACAGTTCTTTCCAGTAAAATATGCCAGCAATCAAAAAAGTCCCTGTTTGTTGAATACGCACCAAAGCCTTGCTGCAACAGACGACTTCGTGATGAATCTTTTATGTAAGGAGCTTGACCTTGTTCCAACCATTGACAAAGACAATCTGAACAAACAAATCCAGAATAAATTACAAACAGCACCGGTTATTCTCGAGATGATCATCGATCCGGAAAGCATTACTGTATCAATGAAGAAACAACTGGTAAAGAAAATTCATGATGTGTTGTCTGGCTTCCTTTTGCCTGTAGAAAATGGGTTTCCGTTCTTCATTCTTCTGATTGATAGTGATGGCACCGATTACAACGGGGTGGTGGGTGAGCTGCCTGCAAAAGAAGTCGTCAAATTTGTTATGCCGCCGGTAACTGATGTAGATGATTGGGTTTTAAAAAGATGGCTGAACGAGGTGAGGGGTGTGAGTGATGAACAGAAAGAACAGTACGATAAGCTGTTTGAAAACATCCTCGACAACATCAGGACGGAATACCTCCCGTCAGAACAAAGTACTTATCCACCCGGGAAGTTCATTCAGGCTCTTTGCGAAGAAAGCGGCTGTAGCGGCCTGGCTGTACAAATTTTAAACTTCTAAACTTATCTATCATGGCTAAACCCATTCAGTTTTACGAAGGCTGGAAATTGAATCCTTCCATCAACAAAGCAATGCCTAAGGACATTGATCCTTACCTGCCAGGTGAAAAGCTGGTAAAAGCAGTGAAGCTTGCCCAGATCCTAAACCGGCCCCTGTTAATTAAAGGGGAACCGGGTTGCGGCAAAACCAGGTTGGCGCAGGCAGTGGCTTACGAACTGTTTAGTGATTTGTATAAGAACTTTTATTTCGAGTGGCACGTGAAGTCTAACAGTAAAGCCCAGGAAGGGTTGTACATCGTTAACAATCTGAAGCGCTTGCACGATGCCAATCTCCGTAAGAAAACCTCCCTTGATATAAAGTTTGATGCCGGATCATATAAAGGCGACTACCTGGAACTCGGTCCGCTGGGAAAGGCATTTGCACTGACCAACACCATGGATCAGAACTTTCCGCCACCAGTAGTGCTTATCGATGAAATTGACAAAGCCGATATCGACTTTCCCAACGACCTGCTGCTCGAACTCGACCAGATGAAATTCAGTATTCCTGAATCAAACAATGGCACAGGAAATCCAATTGAAATCGTAGCGAATAAAAGTAAGAAGCCGCTGATCATCATTACCAGTAACGATGAGAAACCCCTCCCCGCAGCCTTCCTCCGTCGCTGTCTTTTCCACTTTATAGATTTTCCAAACCCTCAAATGTTGCAACAGATAGTGGAAGCAAAATTCCCTGAACTCAAACAGAACCTTGCTAAAGCCGCCACAGGTTTATTTGATGCCCTGCGCACAGAAATTAAAAATGCAGGCACCGCTACAAAGAACATCAGCACCAGCGAACTGCTCGACTGGGTGAAGCTCATCGAATATCACCAGGAGCTTCCCGGGAGTGCACTCGATAACGATAAGGTAGGGTATGAGCAGGCGCTTGCTAAAGATGTTGAAACCCTGCAGATTTTTATGAAACACAACGAGGAAAGAGACAAAACAACCAAAGACGGAATTACCAAACTGAAAGAAATTGAACCAGCCGTTATTTGAAAAGCTGTTTACCGATTGGAACGAACATCCGGGTCTGGCAAAGCTGGGCACAGACGACTATCTGCTGCTCCTCAAACTATTGGATGAAAAATCTTTTGTAATAAAAACCTTTGACGATTTCAAATTTGTGATTGAGACCCTTTGGCTCAAAAGCCAGCTGCAGCGGGAAGCGTTTGATCAGTTCTTCACCGAGAGAAGGCGCTATGTTACGAACTTCCTGGCACAACAAGCGGCGAGGCGGGTCGTAGTTGTGGATGGGGATCGTTCTTTACCAAAGAAGCCGGAGGAAGTTCCCCATGCACAAGGTGAAAGCGGTAAAGCTTCAGGCGAAAGGGATGCTGCCAACCCTGTTGTGAAAACTAAAGAAGACAAGCCTGAAGCTGCAGCACCAGAACTCCCTGAGCAGGATCAACTCATCACACTTGCACTGGGAAGTGGTACTGTTTTCAATACTGCAGGCGCATACACGGTACCTGAAAATACCATCCTGCTGCCTCCTTCCAAAAAGTACCTGCTCGACAACGAGTACTTCCCCCTGCCTGGGCGGATGCTACAGCAAAATTGGCGCAACCTTTACAGCAACGTTGAAGCCAACACTACCGATGAAGTAGACATGCAGAAAACAATCAACACGATCTGCCGCGAAGGATCCTTTATCGATTTTGAGTACGAGTCGGGACAGGAAAATCTTTTATCGCTTTTTATTTTTATTGATCAGGGTGGCAGTATGGTGGCTTGCGAAGCGTTTGGAAAAGAACTGGTAGAGAGCGCCAGGGCAAGTGATGTTCATCAAACTGTAAAGCCCTACTTCTTCTACAACCTTCCGGTTGAGCACGCCAACCCTGTACAAGGTTATGTTGTATACAACGAGCAAAGAAATAAAGCGTACACTACTCATTCTTTGTTCCGGGGCATCAATAAAAAAAATATTGTGCTGCTGTTATATGGTGATGCGGGTGCTATTAAAGGAAACAGTAATGAAGAACGACTAAAAAATACACAGCATTTCCTGAAATATATGAACAGGCATACTGCTGCTACTGCCTGGTTAAATCCTGCACCTGCACACCGGTGGCCGGGTACTGATGCTGCAGCGATAAGGATAGGAATGCCCGGGGTATCTATGTTCGAAACCAGTCGTTCAGGCATAGCCCAGGCCATCAATGCCTTAAAAGGAAAAGCCCCCCAACCAGCTAACTACTCAAATGTTATTACCCGCGAATGATACCAGGAAGCTGACAAGTGAAAGCTACACCAGGCTGGAACTTTTTTACCGTCGCTTTTGCGAGGGACCCTTGCGCAGGCAATATGGCCTTGGTCATATGATCTATGCCTGCCATGCTGCTTTCCCGATGATACTGTCGCCCGAACTGGCAAATGTTATATGGATCAACTTCAATAACTATCCCTACAATGACGGCAGTGCCGGAAAGATTGAGGCCATTGCTGTTTCAGATTTTCTACTGTCACCCTTGTGCAGGCAGATCAGCAATCGGCAGTACGAAGTATATCCAGAGATTAGGAGTTACCTGCTTCACTTGCTAAAGGAAGGAGCCTGGTTTG
The DNA here is from genome assembly GCA_041745695.1 of Chitinophagaceae bacterium. GTDB lineage: Bacteria > Bacteroidota > Bacteroidia > Chitinophagales > Chitinophagaceae > Flavisolibacter. Next base: position 11,093 of record JBGTIL010000552.1, read on the forward strand.
ACAGGTATGGGATAAAGCTAAATGGGGAGGAAAGACTGAACGACCTCGCTGATCTTTTGGAGCAGTATGTAGTTGCAAAATCAGGGGGTAATAGCCACGAGGGCGCAGGGTTTAAACAACTGAATGAGTGGGCAGCGCTTGCCTACAAACACCCCGGGCACCTGGCGAGCCTTATTGGCGAAGCGCTTGAAAAGAGCAGCACCAATGATCAGAGCCAGCTTTGGCTGAGCACGCAAATAGAGAAAATCGAGAAGCAGTTCAGTTTAGACATTCACAATCATGGCAGCACCAGGGATGACCTCAGACCCTTCTTCAACCTATATTATTACACGCAGGCGAGGAAGGGAGAACTTTTTGGTAAAGCAGAAAAAGAGGTGTTTGGCAATTCATCGCAGATTAAGCGAGACGTCACAAACGCAGGCGTCAGGGGAACCTCCATCCGGGTGCCGTTAACAAAGAATCTTGCCGATCGAACTGAAAGGAAAATCAATAAGGTGCAGCGGGTGCTGTCGTTAATTATCGCAATCGACACCTACAAAACCAGCCCCTTGCAGGGTTCTGTGTATGGTACCCGGCAGGTGATTGATGCGCTACAATTACTGAATAAGAATCCCGAGACAGGTTTGGAGATAGAAACAAGGTTTGCACTCCTCAACGAGGCCGCTACTAAGAAAAATATTTTTGACGGGCTTAGTAAAATTTTTTCAACTGCCAATGCCGAGGATACCTGTCTCATCTTCTTTTCAGGTCACGGCAGCAACACAAACAACTACACAGAGAATAAGATTGTACCATTCGACTTTGATGATAGTAAAAACAACTTTGGCATCACGAACAGTGAATTCTTCGAGGCAATTCAACAGGCTAAAGCATTGAAGCCCTGCCACACAGTGTTGATAGTAGATTCCCACGTCGGCTATTATCAATGGTTGAGTGATACCGATGTATTTTTGGGAGCGGTACGGCATACGATGCAGACGGAGCAACGGTTTGATGGTGAAAACCTAGCTTCTGCTTTTTCTCTTGCGCTTCGGGATATTCTGTTGCAGTCGAAAGGAAAGATTGCTTACAGGCACCTGCTGCTATGGTTACGTTTCAAGATTGAAAATGATTACGGCGTTAACAACGAGATGCCTGTTTTAATGACAGCTGCAGCAAATTTGAATCATTCTTTTCTGAGAGATGATCCGCTCCATGTTGATGATGCACCTGTTGCAGCCTACAACAAATCTACCGATGCCTGGCAGGTGCTTGATGAGGATTTTAAGCTGCTTACGCTCAGCACCAACTCCCATTTAAAAGAATATTCTAAAGATCAGAAGGTCGAGAATGCACAGGGAGAACTCTTTATCCGCAACGATGAAATACTTTTTGGCGGCCATACCACAGGTCTGGATAAAACCGCGCTGTACAAGGTATACCCGGGACGAAAGCGGTTGCCTCTATTTGTTACTCCCGGCAGCAACACAAGCTTATCTGCACTCAGGAAAACTTTCCAGGACTTGCGGTTCAACATCTTTTCTAAATGGCACAGCCTCGAGTTATTGGAAGGTGAGGAGAGGGGCGACCGCGACGATGTAGAAAGTTTGACTGTTGAGGAGGTGAAAGGACCATATAGTATTTCTTATCGCTCCATCGACCCGGCAACAGACACACTCACTTCACTGCAATTTACAGTGCACGCGCAACAGCTGCTTGCAGAGACCATACACCGGTTTGCTTTGTATCATTACCTGTGGCATTTGTCCCTGCCGCAACGAAACTACAAACGCTACGACCCGCTGCAGGTAGACCTTCAGTATCGATGGGAAGGTGGTATCGACACCAGATTACTAAATATTGAAGACCTGCGTTTCGACGAAACATCATTTACGGTACACGAAGACCGCCTGGTGTTTCATCCCCTGGAATTGGTTGTCCGGAACGATGAAGCGTTCCCGATCTTCTTCGAGTTGTACTGGCTTTTTTCTGATCTGTCAATTGTAAAAATAGGTGGGTCTGGCCTGGTGCTGTTGCCACCAGAAGGGAGCACTAGCCTTCAGTGGAACGATCAGCAAATCTTGGATGGTGTTTTAAGCCGGCAGTTGTCAGTTCAATTGAAACTGCTTACCAGTTGCGACCCAATACAACATGACTTTTCGCAAGCAGGATATGATTAACGATAACTACTGTGTATGATTAAAGACACCGAAACAACTGAAATTTCCAACCGGAAGAAATGGAGTGTGATCAGTAAGCATGTAGCGCCGGCTCAGTATTCCTATTGGGGGATCAAGCCGGGACTGATACCCGCATTCTTCGAGTTGTACGGACGGGAAGTGCTCGGAGAAGTAAGAGGCGCTTCGGAGCACCTCACCATTTCATACGGCACCCTCAAGAAGCTGGTGGCTTTTTTACATGGGGAGGGCTTCAACACATCAGACCTTTCACAAGCCTTGGAAACAGCCATACAGACAAGGAGACGCAGTGCATCCAGCCAACAGCAAACGGATGGAATTAGTCTGGATTTTAGAAAAGCCGTCGAAGAGCGGTACGCCAACACGCCTGTGGTTGTAAAGGATGATCTGCAGAAAAGCCGGTGGGGCGGCAGCAGCATGGCGAACGGATTGGAGTTGTCGGCTACGGTAATTGAAACATCCGTGCCGCGCTTGTACAAGGTGGAAGCCATGGTTACCTCCGCCAATATGAAACGCGCCCTGCAGGGTGCTGTTGCTTTCTTCCTGCACGACAGTTTTAAGCAGGAGGTTGAGTATGTAGAATGTAAGGGAGGCAAGGCCAGGCTGACAATAGATTTTTGTTACGAGGCTTTCACTTTGGCCGCATTTACTGAAAATGGAACTACGCTGGAATTGGATCTGAATGTTCTGTCGGGGTTTCCGGAAGGTTTTTACTGGAACGATACTACTAATTTTAAGGAACGGGTAAAAGCCTTGTATGATCGTAAGCTGGTGGGGGTAAAAGATGATCTGCAAAAGGGTAGGTGGGGCGGTCAAAAGGAAGTGGGCGATAAGGTGCTCAGCGCTACTGTCACAAGCAGTTGGGTGCGTGGCTTTTTTTCCGTACAGCTGAAGGTTACAGAGCTTGGCGCGGCGGCTAACGGTTCAGAAACGGAAGCTGCTTTTTTTCTTCATGACTCCTTCCCAAGGCAGATCCGTTTTGCAAGATTTATAAACAACCAGGCTGAGCTGAAGATCACTTCCTACCAGGCTTTTACGGTTGGCGTGTTATTGGAAGATGGAACAGAGCTGGAGTTAGATCTTAATGAACAGCCTGGTTTTCCAAAGGCGTTTTATTACTAGCAGCACTGTTACTTGCATTTATAACCAGCTGATCATGTAGCCACACAATTAACTACCAAACATGGAACACCTCGATAAATCACAACTGGAAGCAGAATTACTAGTTGCACAAAAAGAAAAA
>JBGTIL010000553.1:0-4964 GCA_041745695.1 Chitinophagaceae bacterium
GTTGCAGGGATTGTTTATGGTGGCGAAGACGCAACCATCACAGAAAAATGGAAGTTTACAGTTAGTGCGACTGACATCAAGTATGCGATAGACCGGTCGTTTTCAAAAGATATCCTGGTGGAGGAGTCCTCCTTTCCAACCTTTCATTTCGACAGCGTATCTACCTGGGAGGGCGCCTACCAGGGCTATGGCGGGGTTGCCTGGTTTTACCTTTTTAACGAACGCCTGGCCACCTATGGCGTACATACCAACAGCTCGCGTTTTTGGAACAGCAAGACTGGTAATGGCCTTACAGTGTCTGTAAATGCACCGGGCAAGGAAGTAGCCATGAAGTATAGCCGCACTGCTGATGATAAGCTCGCTTACCATGTTACGGTGTCGCCAAATGAAATGATACCAAGGTTTGATTCGGGCACCAACCGGAAACGCTTCATCCGACAGCGAACCGATGTATGGTCTGCACACAAAGTGGCAGCAGGGACCACCAGCGGAACCATCACACTTTCATGGTTTGATTTTAATGAAGTGTATGGAAGGGGGAAGTTTCCTGGCATGAACGGCGAGCAATTGAGCTCTGTACTCAACACCATTGCCCGGATAGGCGTGATAGACAAAAAACATTTTGGCGGCAACAGCTGGCATACGCCCTATGGTCCCATTTGTTTGCATGAGCAATACATCGCCCAGTTGGGCCTGGCTATCAACGATGATGCCTACCTGAAAGGGTATGAAGAATGCCTTGATTACTACCGCGATAATGCTATCAAGCCCGATGGCAGGGTATGGTCACGTTGGGCTTACAATAATGTAGACATCATGCCGGGTCAGGTAACGGAAAAAGGCTTTTATGAAGCCCAGTGGGGTTTTTTGCTCGATGCAAACCCCGATTTTGTAACGAACGTGGTAGAACTGTATGATCAAACAGGCAACAAAGCCTGGATCAAGAAACACCAGTTGTCGTGTGAAAAAGCTCTTGACTGGCTCATCAAAAGAGACAGCGATGGAGACGGGTTAGTAGAGATGATGACCGACAGCCATAAGGAAAAACGTGGCAGCGATTGGATCGATATCATCTGGGCGGCCTATGAAAATGCTTTTGTAAATGCCAAGCTTTACTTCGCCCTGGTAAAATGGGCAGATGTTGAAGAGCAGTTGGGCAATACCGCCAGGGCAAGATCGTATCAATCTTTTGCAGCAAAACTGAAAGCCTCTTTTAACAAGTCAACAAAGGAAGGTGGCTTCTGGGATGAAGAAAAAGGTTGCTACGTGCACTGGTTAGATAAGGACCGATCCGTTCATGGAAGGGGAATGGTTACACCGGTGAATTTTATGGCCATTGCCTATGGTATTGTTGATGATCCGGCGAGGTCGAAAGCCATCCTGGATGCTATCGAAGTGCAGATGGAAAAAGAGAAATTATTCTTCTGGCCACTTAATCTTTTTTCTTACGAACCGGGCGAGGGTAACGACTGGCAGTTTCCATTTCCTAATTATGAGAACGGCGATATTTTCCTGTCATGGGGAGCTGTAGCAGTGAAGGCCTATGCCGACTACAAACCCGAACTTGCGCTTAAATATGTAAGAAATGTGATGAGCCGGCACAGTATTGACGGACTTGCCTTTCAGCGATACGGAAGGGCAAAGCAGGACGGCTTGGGCGACGATATCCTTTCGGGCAATAGTCTTTCGGTAGTAGGTTTGTACCAGGCTATTTATGGCATCAATCCTCTGTACAATCGCTTCTACCTCAATCCCCATATCACCCAAGAACTTGCCGGCACTGAGTTGAACTATGGGTTCAGGGGTCAGAAATTAAAAATTTCGCTTAACCCAGACCGTTATTCCGTAGCAAGTGGCAAATACAAAATTACTGCGCCTGCCCATTTCGGTTTCTATCAGTCGGGCATGGGGCTATCTTATTTTCATGGAGCCAGTGCAGCAGCCGGCATCCAGGTGCAAACTACCGGCACAGGAGGCATAGAACTATCGGTAGCCAGCTTTACTCCTGACAAAGTAACCTGGCAGCAGGCAGGGAATACCACGATCAATCAAAAATTGGTCTACAGCGTCCATGCGCTTGTACCCGGAACTTCCTATGCTATCATCGTCAATGGAAAACGACTATCAGCCGTCAGATCAAGTAGTACCGGAAGCATTATTTTCAATCATGCAACAAGTAAGGCTGCGCAAAACATAATAGTAACAGCCACTTTATGACGACCAAAATAGTCATATCAACAGTATTAGTTTTGACTCTTGCTTCATGTAATAATGGTCGTGTACAAGACAACCCAAAAGAATCGACACCTAAAGCATTGGAGGACAAAACCTCTTCGTATGAAATCGTTTCAGGGCGGGGAAATATTGATTTAGTTGAAAACCTTTACGATGAACTTGTGAGTAAGAATATTGAGTTGCGAAAACTCGAAAGCGAAATTAATGACCTGAATGAAAGTCAACTCGACTCAACCAGATTGTTTAAAAAATTCAATGAAAAGAATCAATCATATTTTAGTTCTGCCGACCAACACATTTCAGAAATAAAAGATTCTTTACTGAGAGATAAAATGAAAGTTCTCATCGTTAACAATTTGGCAAAGTATAGCTTATACACTGCGAGACACAACCAGCTTCTAGAGATCATTGAGGACAAAAGTTTGACAATTTCTGATATTCATCACAGTTTAAAAATCTTAAAGACTTTGCCATTAATCGAAAAATATCAACAGGACTATTTGCCAAATACAAAATCATTAGAAGGCTACATCAAACGACAGGAAGAAACAATAAAACTTGCAGACTCACTTACAAAAAATTAGTTGGATCTCTTGTGGTGCCGCTTCACTAAGCGTTGCTCACAAATTGCTTCGAGTGAGATGGGCTTGACGAGTAGCAGCGGGATATTGATAAGTCTGTCCGCTGAATCCAGCAGAGGAGTATGGCTAACTAATAGGATGAGCAACGAGGTCTTTGTTATAAGTTGGGCAACAAATACGAGCAAACGCACTATTAATTCTCGCGTGCACAGAGCGTGCTCGATAACAAACGGATAAAACAGCACATTGGAAAGAAGAAATTTCCTGAAAAATATTTCGCTGGGTGCAGGTGCACTCATTGGCGGTTCATCGATTGCAGAAGCTGCAGCGCTGGATGTACTGCCGGATGGGTTGAAGCCGCGCAAACCCCTGCACCAACTGAAGAAGCCGCTTGCGATAGCTATGTGGGATTTCAGCTGGATTTTGCGACACCACCGTTATGGTGAATTTGAAAACTGGTCGAAAGTGTTGGAACAGTTGGCAGAACGCGGTTACAATGCCATTAGATTAGATGTGCTGCCGCAGTACGTAGCAGCAGACACAGACGGCACGATCACACCCGAATTCCGGAGCACCAAAATCGGCTGGGCCCCCGCCAAATGGGGCAATGATTTTACCATGAGCTTCCGGCCGCGTGAAGCCCTGCTTGAGTTTCTACCCCTGTGTAAAAAATGGGGCTTCCGCGTTGGATTGTCCAGCTGGTTTACCAATCACAATACCGGTCCGCGCGGCATATTTTCGGAAAAGGACGGCGCACTTCGCGCCTGGACAGAAACACTCCGGTTTTTACAGCAGCACGGTTTGCTGGATGATAACATCATTTATGTTGACCTGCTCAACGAGTATCCCAAATACCATGGGTACGACTGGTTTAAAAAAGAGATGAATGCCCGGGGCAATGCAGACCAGTTCAAGCTGAATCATCCTACTGCCTTTGTTCCGGATGACCTGAATATGAGCGCCGGCACCGGTTACAATGCCCTGCAGCAACAGTTCATTAAAGATTTTGGAAACGACCTGGTGCGGCGGGTGAAAGCAGCATTCCCCCAGTATCCTTACAGTATGAGTGTCACCTACACTACACCGTTAGATAGTGTGGACGTTTCAGAATTCGGCACGCTAGACTATCACCTGTGGTTCACAGCTGCCGCTGATATCCCGCACTGGCGCGCGCTTGGCGGTATCGACCAATCGAAAGACAATCGCCCACAATTCGCCGAGCTGCTTCGTTTCTGGGAACACAATAAGCCCGGCATGACGGCATGGATGGATAAAGCTATTACGGCAGTTGCTGCCAAGGCGAGGGCACAGGGCATCACTGCCGGTAATACAGAAGGCTGGGGTCCGGTAGGCTGGCTCGACCATCCGGAACTGTCGTGGAACTGGGTGAAAGAAGCCGCAGATATAGCAGTAGAACTGACCAAAAAACACGATAATTATAAGTACATCTGCAGTTCTAACTTCACTCATCCACAGTTCCGGGGCATCTGGGAGGATGTAAAGTGGCACCGACGTATAACTGCAAGGATCAAGGAATAAATCAACATATCATTTTATGAACCGCATCCTGGTCCTCACTTTCATTTTTATATCAATTAATCACAATGTTGAAGCCCAGCGCGAGATAGCCCTGTACCCCGGGGTAATTCCCAATGTGCTTGTTGCAGGCACAGACAAAATGAACAAGGCTGGCTCTGTATACAGCCGCGTTGGACAACCCACACTGCGCATCTACCTGCCACCGGCTCCCGCCGGACCTGCAGCAGCCGTGATCATTTGCGCCGGTGGGGGATATGCAGAATTAAACATCAAACGGGAAGGCTATGATGTAGCAATTGCTTTTAATAAAATTGGTGTAGCTGCTTTCGTGCTGAAATACCGGCTGCCCGACAGTAAAACGGATATGGATCCATCCATTAGTCCATTGCAGGATGCCCAACAGGCGCTGAAAATTGTCAGGGATAGCGCAGCTGCCTGGGGCCTGGATAAAAACAAGATAGGGATCATGGGTTTTTCTGCAGGCGGGCACCTGGCTGCATCAGCTGCCGTGCACTATAGCGACTTGCTCATCGCTCCCGGAAATGCCACTTCTTTACGCCCCGACTTTCAGATACTCGTGTACCCTGTTATTAGTTTCAACAGCGAGTT
>JBGTIL010000554.1:0-9233 GCA_041745695.1 Chitinophagaceae bacterium
CTTATGGTACCAACGAAACTAATAGTATTCCTGCTGGTTCTGTATTGGTTTTTGAGGTGGAGCTTTTAGATATCCCAAGTAAAAAATAAACCGCGCTCCTGCTCGTTTAAGCCGGTTGCGCTGGGTACAGGTCAGAACCTATTCTGTTTCGGCGCACCGGGCTTTTACAAGCTTCAGGGCTTTTTTAAATTGCTCTTCTTCTGTAAGGTTTGTATTATCCAGCACCAGTGCGTCCTCGGCTTTGCGTAACGGACTCACCTCCCGGTGAGAATCGATATAGTCACGCATTTCAAGGTTTGTTTTAACTTCCTCAAGCGTGATGTTTGGGTTCTTATCATAGAGTTCTCTAAACCTTCTCTCTACCCGCACTGCATTGTCGGCAGTCATAAAAAGCTTCAGTGCTGCATCAGGAAAAACAACGGTCCCGATATCTCTTCCATCCATAACAATGCCTTTGTGCTGACCCATTTCCTGCTGCTTGGAAACAGCAAAATCCCTCACCTCTTTTATAGCAGCTACATCGCTCACCTTTTCTGCAATTACCAGATCACGAATCACATACTCCACGTTTTCACCGTTCAGGTGCATGTCTGACGACTCACTTTTTTGATTGTACACGAACGTGAGGTCGATCTGTTTCAGTGCTGCTTTCACTTCCTTGTGCTGGGTCCAGTCGATATGATTTCTAAGGAAATACAATGTGATGGCGCGGTACATGGCACCACTGTCTACATAAATGTAACCTAATGTTTTCGCCAGCGCCTTAGCAAGCGTACTCTTTCCGCAGGAAGACCAGCCGTCGATGGTAACAATGATTTTCTGCTCGCCCATGTAAAGCAAAAATGAGGTGTTTTGCTTTAACCACAAAGGCAATTAAATGAAAATTGGCTGATTACAAACAGCATCCATGACAGCAAATACAAGCCTGCATTATCTTTCATTATAGCACGAAAAAACCGGCACTAAGCCGGTTTTTTCTGTAGTCGTCTATCTAAGAAATTTGAGTCTACGCTTTCGACTCCTCCTCCTTGGTTTGTTCCTTAAGTGTGAAAGTGACTTTCCCGGCTTCTTCATCCAAACCGGCAATCAGCACATCACCCGCTTTTATATTCATATTCAAAATCTCTTCTGCCAGTGGATCCTCCAGGTACTTTTGAATAGCACGATGGAGCGGTCGGGCACCAAATTGCTGGTCGTATCCTTTGTCGGCAATAAAGTTTTTGGCCTTTTCAGACAACTCCATGCTGAAACCCAGATTTACCAGGCGCTTCATCACCCCTTTCATGAGTATATCAATAATGTCGAAAATATTTTCTTTACTCAGCGAATTGAAGATGATCACGTCGTCAATACGATTCAAAAACTCGGGAGAAAAAGTGCGCTTCAGTGCTTTTTCGATAACGGCTTTGTTTGCTTCGTCTGCATTATCGATGCGCGACTGCGTAGCAAATCCAACGCCCTCTCCAAAATCTTTTAATTGTCTTACCCCGATGTTAGAGGTCATGATGATCATGGTATTTTTGAAGTCTACCTTCCTACCCATACCATCGGTCAGCTGACCATCATCCAGTACCTGTAACAGGATATTATAAATGTCCGGGTGTGCTTTTTCGATCTCGTCAAGCAGGATCACACTGTAAGGCTTACGTCTTACACGCTCTGTGAGCTGACCGCCTTCCTCATAACCTACATAGCCCGGAGGCGCACCAATTAACCGGCTTACAGTAAACTTCTCCATGTATTCGCTCATGTCAATTCGAATGAGTGCATCATCGCTGTCGAACATGTGCCTGGCAAGAGACCGCGCCAGCTCCGTTTTTCCTACACCTGTCGGACCGAGGAAAATAAAAGTTCCTATTGGCTTCTTGGGATCCTTTAATCCAACCCGGTTGCGTTGTATAGCCCGCACAACTTTTCCTATTGCTTCTTCCTGTCCAACAACCATGGCTTTCATCTCATCTGCCATTTTACGAAGCTTGGCTGTTTCAGCTTCCACCATCCTCTTCACCGGGATACCTGTCATCATGCTGATCACTTCTGCAATCTGCTCCTCACCTATCGGGTAACGCTTGTTCCGGCTTTCCTCTTCCCACTGCGATTTTGCCTTGTCGAGTTCTTCGCCGAGACGTTTCTCTGTATCGCGCAAGGCAGCTGCCTCTTCAAACTTCTGGCTTTTTACAACCTTGTTTTTTTCGTTCTTTATGTCCTCGATCTTTTGTTCAAGATCAAGAATATTTTGAGGGACATTTATATTTTTCAAATGCACCCTGGCTCCCACTTCATCCATCACATCAATTGCCTTGTCTGGCAAGAGACGATCAGTAATGTAACGGTCACTTAGTTTGACGCAGGCATCAATAGACTCCTGATCGTAATTCACGTTGTGGTAATCTTCGTATTTCGACTTGATGTTATTCAAGATCTCAATCGTATCCTCAACACTCGGTGGTTCAATTAAAACTTTCTGAAAGCGACGGTCAAGCGCACCGTCTTTCTCTATGTACATACGGTACTCATCCAGCGTGGAGGCACCGATGCATTGCAACTCGCCTCGTGCAAGTGCGGGTTTGAAAATATTGGATGCGTCAAGAGAACCCGAAGCTCCACCAGCGCCGACGATGGTGTGTATCTCGTCAATAAACAAAATGACATCCCTGTTCTTCTCCAGTTCGTTCATGATCGCTTTCATGCGCTCCTCAAACTGGCCGCGGTATTTTGTACCGGCAACGAGGGCTGCAAGATCCAGAGATATAACCCTTTTGTCAAACAGCACGCGGCTCACTTTGCGTTGCACAATGCGTAAGGCCAGGCCTTCCACGATAGCTGTTTTACCCACTCCCGGCTCGCCGATAAGAATGGGATTGTTTTTTTTGCGACGTGACAGGATTTGTGAAACACGCTCGATCTCCTTCTCACGACCGACAATAGGATCAAGTGTACCGCTTTCGGCAAGCTTGGTAATATCTCTCCCAAAATTATCGAGCACCGGCGTTTTGCTTTTTGTGGCAGCACCACCGCGTGCCTTGGCACCAGAGTATTTTTTTTCCTCGTCAAAGTCGTCATCGTTCTCTTCCTGGTACTCGGCTCTTACATCATTTGATTTGAGCATACCCTGCTCTTGTCTGAATAAATCGTAATCCACGTCAAACTGATTTAAAATTTGAGTTGCGATATTTTCCTTATTCTTTAAGATTGACAGCATCAGGTGTTCTGTTTCTACTGTCGGACTTTTTAGCGCTTTAGCTTCAAGAACGGTAACCCTGATCACCTTCTCTGCCTGCTTAGTGAGGGGAAGGCTGTTTATGTTTGCGATGTTTTTGCCAGTCTTGTCTTTTACTGCCAGCTCAATCTCCTTCCTCAATTCATACAGGTCTACATTAAAGCTTTTCAGAATGCGCACAGCAGTGTTATCGCCTTCGCGGATCAGGCCTAGTAATAAGTGTTCTGTACCAATGAAATCGTTACCCAACCTCAATGCTTCTTCCCTGCTAAACGAAATGATTTCTTTCACTTGAGTCGAAAAATTATTATCCATTTAAAAGTGTAATTGGTAGTGATACAATAATAACAAATAAATTTGAGCAGAGTTTGTAGGGGTAATGTTAATACTTATCCGCTAATTTACTTAACTGTTTATGGAGGTCAAAACTAGTACCAAAGAAAAATTTCACGTCATTAACGTTGAAACGCAGCATCTGTCTGCAAATATGACAGAAGTGCTTTGCGGGCAATTGCTCGGTTATTTGTCTGCTGATATCAGGAATATCGTCTTAAATCTTAGTTGTGCCAGCATGGATGAAGAGGCCGCTGAAAACCTGGTGAAGATTCAGCAGCAGTTCTATGAGAATGATGCTTCATTCGTTGTTTGGGGACTGAGCGCCGAATTGCAGCAATTTCTTGATGATAAAAACCTGCTCGAACTCATGAATGTGACCCGAACAGAAAGCGAGGCCTGGGACATCGTTCAGATGGAGGAAATCGAACGTGAACTGCTCGGCGATGAGGATTTATTGCATGGGAGCATGCCGCAGTAATCATCTGTCGAGGCTCACAGTGGCAGGTGCGTTCTCTCCAGAACAACTGAACAAAACAAACAGCTTAATTTTAGTGCATGCTATCCGTAACTATCCTCGGAAATAATTCTGCTGTACCCGCCTTTAACCGGCATCCCACAAGCCAGGTTGTTACACATGATGGCCAGAATTATCTCATTGATTGCGGAGAGGGCACGCAGATCCAGATGATCAAATACAAGATCCGGCGGAGTAAGATCTCACACATCTTCATTTCTCACTTGCATGGCGATCACTACTTTGGGCTTGTTGGATTATTGAACACTTTTAACCTGCTTTCACACACACAGGAGCTGCATGTTCACGGACCTGCTGCGCTTCAGTCTATCATTGACCTGCAACTGAGTGTTGCCGATGTTGTGATGTGTTATAAGCTGCATTTTCACGTGCTTTCTGGAAATGCAGTTTTGGTAGATGATGACCGCATCACCATCAAGTGTTTCGCCACAGCGCACCGCATAGAGTGCTATGGCTTTTCTTTTGAAGAAAAAGGAGGAAAGCGAAAGCTACTGATTGAAAAAGTGAGGAAGCTGAAGATACCAGTGTCGTTTTACGGAAGCCTGCAAAATGGGCTGGACTACATTTCGAGCAGGGGCAGGAAAATAACAAACGACAGTGTAACCGCACCACCCGGGCCTGGAAAGAAATACGCCTATTGCGCAGACACGCGGTACAACGAAGAAATGATCCAGCACATCTACGGTTTCGACACAATCTATCACGAAACAACCTACCTCAATAACCTGCACGAAAAAGCCTTCGACCGGTTTCATTCAACCACCAAACAGGCTGCTGAAATAGCCCGTAAGGCAATGGTGGGAAGGTTGTTGATCGGTCACTTCAGTTCTAAGTACAGCACCCTTGAGGCCTTTGAACAAGAAACCAGATCGATATTTCAAAATACAGACATTGCCCACGAGGGAACAACTTACGAGGTGTAACGCACCGGTAACAAACCTAAGCCGGGCTCACCGGAAGAACAGGCCTTAAAGGCCCCTTTAAAGTTGCAGGAACTGGAAAAAATTAATTACCCAACGTTTGCAGGAAAGACCTGGCTCTGTCGTGGGCAGTATTACTCAGCGGTACCAGGGGCAATCGAAGTTGATTCTGGATTACTCCCAGCTCGCCAAGAAATGCTTTGGCACCAGCAGGATTGTTTTCGCTGAAAAGGATATCATACCCAAGCAATAATTTGTTGTTGAGTTTTCTTGCTTCCTCGAAATCGTTCACCAGACCCGCTTCTACCATCTTGCAGAACTCTTTCGGGAAACAGTTAGCAGCCACGCTAATAACACCATCCATTCCGCACGCGATCTGCGGAAGCGCCAGCAGATCATCTCCACTAACAACCAGGAAATCAGCAGGGCGGTCGCGAAGTATCTCCATGCACTGGTGCATGTTTCCACTTGCTTCTTTTATCCCTGCAATATTAGAAACCTCGGTAGCAAGACGGATAGTAGTGGCAGAAGAGATATTACTTCCCGTGCGCCCAGGCACATTGTATAAGAGCACTGGTAATGGAGAAGCTTCAGCAATAGCTTTGTAGTGCTGATACACGCCTTCCTGGGATGGCTTATTGTAATATGGCGAGGCAGATAAAACGGCTACCGCATTTTCAAGAGGATAGCTGTTCAAATCGTTACAAAGGCTCCGGGTATTGTTACCACCAATGCCTATCACTACCGGCACACGGCCATTCACGAAACGCATCGTGGCAGCTATTATTTCTTTCTTTTCATCCTGCGACAAAGTAGGAGCTTCACCCGTAGTGCCGAGTGTCACAATGTATCTCACTCCTCCATTCAATACGAAGTTGATAACGCGCTCCAGACTTTCATAGTCAACCCCGCCGCCTTGTTCAAATGGCGTCACAAGGGCAACCCCGGTACCTTTTAAAATTTCTTTCAGCAACATAATTTTAGTTTGTGTTTAGAGCGCTGCGTCCAGGCAGCTTAACACTGGTTTTTTCGGATTTATCGCATCAATGAGCGCAAGGCATTATTCGACATTGGTTTCCAGCTCAACGGGCTTGGCGGTCTCAGCGATGTCGTTTTCCTGAAAAAAGGGAGGTTCTTCTGTGCCCTCTTCAGTGCCTTCTTCCTCCCAGAAACCCATCCGCCCAAATTTTGTGATCCGGTCGCTTACGCGTTGCTCTGCAGGAATTGATTTAAGGTCTGTCAGCACATTAATCAAATAGTCTTTTAAGATCTGTGCGGCGCCTGCATAATCCCAATGGGCGCCACCCGACGGCTCGGGAATGATGTCGTCTACAAGACCAAACCCCTTCATGTGGTCGGCGGTTAGCCGCAGCTGTTCGGCGGCAGTCTCTTTTTTATCCCAACTCCGCCATAGGATTGACGAACAGCTCTCGGGCGAGATAACCGTATACCAGGTGTTTTCCATCATAAAAACACGGTCGCCTACACCGATGCCCAGAGCGCCGCCCGAAGCGCCCTCGCCAATGATCACTACGATCACTGGCACTTTCAGGCGAATCATTTCATATATATTACGGGCAATGGCTTCGCCCTGACCGCGTTCCTCTGCTTCAAGTCCCGGGTAGGCCCCCGGTGTATCGATGAGTGTGATGATGGGTTTATTAAATTTCTCGGCCAGTCGCATCAGGCGCAAAGCTTTTCGGTAGCCTTCAGGGTTAGCCATGCCGAAATTGCGCATTTGTCTTGTCTTAGTATTGGTGCCCTTCTGCTGCCCGATAATCATTACTGTTTGGTCCCCCAGCATGGCAAATCCACCTATCATGGCTTTGTCGTCCTTCACATTCCTGTCGCCAAACAATTCCACGAAGTTTGTGGTCATGTTCTGGATGTACTTCAGGGTGTAAGGGCGATCGGGGTGACGACTCAATTGCACCCGCTGCCAGCTGCTCAAACTCTTTGTGATCTCGACCCGCTTATCCAGAATACTTTGTTCCAGCTTTGCAATCATGTCGGTGTAGTCGATCTTCTTCTGCTCCGAGCGGTGTTTCAGCCCTTCTATTTCATCGATGAGGTCTTTGATCGGCTTTTCAAAATCGAGAAACTGACGGTTTGCATTTGATGGCATAGGCAAGTTTGAAATGGCGTTAAAATTAAGCAGAAAGAGTGAATGGTGAACGGAGGCTAACAGAAGCTAATTTGTTTTTTGGGTGTGAATAGAAGTAGGTAACAGAGCTACGCCTGGGTAAGGCTTGAAGATAAGAATGACTGCTTTCGATGAGTTCGACTTAACACAGAAAAAAATCGGCAATATAACACAAGGGTTTGTACAAACTGAATACATGTACACAGCGGCAATGACACCCGCTGGCTTCTGATGCTAGCATACAGCAATGTTAGGCTGCACGTGAAAATACTTATACGGCGATCTTGAATTCTTTAGGCTGGGGCATTCGCGACCGTATATGGCGACGGAAAGTCCATACCTGTTTTACAGAGGCAACAGGAAGTAATTTTTGCGGGTAGGCCTCATCGTTATCCGAGATCAACACCCATTGTGTAGCGCTCTTTTTAAAGACCCGTTTCACCAGCAGCTGGTCCTCGAGAAGTATGATATAGACAGCAAAATCTTTCACATCAGACCAGTCTTCCTGCGGCATCATGCTGGCAAGGATGAGGTCGCCGCCATTCAGGGTCGGTTCCATGCTGTCACCGTCCACTTCAAAATAACGCCACACGGCTCCGGTAGGATTCACACCGGGAGGCAGCGCGTATTTCTCCAGGTTATCAACAAATTCATCCACTTGCTCAAAATTCTTTACATAACCTGCCTGTGCTTTAATTCCCACGATGGACACCAGATAAGAAGGAGCATCCTGTTTTTTCTGCTCCCGCCTTTCGAGGTGGTAAGGCTGCGTTTTCACAGGGGGAACAGATGATCGTGAATGTTGGCCTAAAATATTCACTTCATGTGAAAAAACAGACGGATTAACCGAATACAAAAAGTTTTCGATACGCTTTCGGGTGCTGGCTGATACCCGAGATTTTCCCCTTTCCATTTTATTCACCAATTCCCTTGTACGGTTGATACTTCGGGCAAATTCCTCCTGAGAAAGACCTTGCATTTCTCTAATTTCTAGCAGCTTTTGAGGCGTCAGCATAAAGGTTAATTGAATGTGAATAAAACTGTGAATTAAATGTGTATAAACTACGTTTTTAGTATATTTACACCACGAATTTAGGAAAAAATTTCACAACTCCTTCATATGAGATTGATTAGCATGAATTTCACGTTTTCTTATCCACTCAAACATAAAATTGTGCGGGATCTTCGGATCGTTACGGTGCACATCGGTGACCTCGTTGTAGAGGGTCAGGGACATATGACTTCCAATGCCTGCTCGCTCAGTGCAGCCGATTGTTTTGCGATAGACATCGACTTTATCCGATGGAATGGAACCGACATTAAGCCGGTTCTGGAACTCACGGGGCAGCTTACTGATGTAGAAGAAGCTGCACTGCGTTATGTGGCTGACCTGCTGCAGCCTCAACTCAAGGAAGCAGCCTAAGCATCCACCATTGCGGATTAAGCCATTATTATTCGGCCGTATTTATTTGAAAGACATGGAATTAAGAAAAGCAACGAGAAAGAAAGCAAGGATCAGGTTAGGACTATCGGCAGTATCAGGGGGCGGCAAAACCTACTCCGCGCTCCTGGTGGCGTATGGTCTATGTGGAGACTGGAACAAGGTAACCATTATTGATAGTGAAAATAACAGTGCCGACCTATATGCACACCTGGGTGAATTTAATGTGCTCCCTATCACCGCTCCTTTCTCACCGGAACGGTTTATCGAGGCAATCCGCTCCTGTGAAAAAGCCGGTATGGAAGTGATCATTGTCGATAGCATTACCCACGAGTGGGATGGTAAAGGCGGGTGTTTAGATATTGTCGAGCAACTCGGAGGTAAATATCAGGATTGGGCAAAAGTGACGCCCAGGCACCAGGCATTTATCGAAACCATCCTGCAAAGTCCATCCCATATAATTACTACCGTTCGCAGGAAACAAGACTACGAAATGACCAAAGTAGACGGGCGGGTTAAGGTTGAGAAAAGCGGCTTAAAAGAAATTACGCGGGAAGGTTTTGAATATGAACTGACGATCAATCTCGAATTGGACACAAGACACCATGCGACCGCGTCAAAAGACCGTACGGGCCTGT
>JBGTIL010000555.1:0-1749 GCA_041745695.1 Chitinophagaceae bacterium
GGCCATCAGACTGATACTAGAACAAAAACGAGTTGCCTTCGAGAAAAGCCTTGTTAATCCGATCCATCAGGATTTCGTAAATGGGATGCTCCAGTTCTATACCCACGATCCTGACTTGAAACCACAGCCGGGCGCGGAAGCACTATTCGAACAGCTGCAGGACCAGGGAGTGTTGGTGGCGCTAAATACGGGGTTTTCCAGAGACATTGCAGCAGTCATTATCAATCGATTTCAATGGCTGGAGCGAGGGCTGGTGCAGGCGTTTATAGGAAGCGATGAAGTATCGCAAGGTCGTCCGCACCCATTCATGATCGAGGAATTAAAAAAGCGACTGGGACTTTCTTCAGCCGACCTTGTTGCGAAGGTTGGAGATACCGTGGTTGATGTAGAAGAAGGAAGAAACGCCGGCTGTGCGCTGATCATTGCAGTTACTACAGGTTCTGCTTCCCTTGCTGAGCTGGAGCTGGCAGGTCCAACGCATATCGTTCACAATCTCTCAGAAATTCCAGCC
The DNA here is from genome assembly GCA_041745695.1 of Chitinophagaceae bacterium. Classification (GTDB taxonomy): domain Bacteria; phylum Bacteroidota; class Bacteroidia; order Chitinophagales; family Chitinophagaceae; genus Flavisolibacter. The sequence goes on from JBGTIL010000555.1 coordinate 512, forward strand.
CTGCTGCATAACACTTCTCCAGTTCATGCTTCCGAAGAAGGGTAAGATCTCAATTGCCTTGGCTGCAGCTGCCGCCTTCAGCGTGTACACCTGCATGTATGCTTTTCGCAAGCCGTTTACGGTAGCGCTATTCCAGGGCGAAAGTTTTCTGGCGATCGATTACAAGGTGTGGCTGATCGTTGCTCAAACGATTGGTTACACCCTCAGCAAGTTTTACGGCATTCGTTTCATTGCAGAACTGGGCACCCGAAGCCGGTCAGCAACCATTCTTATATTCATCGGACTTGCCTGGATTTCACTCCTCCTTTTTGCCCTCGTTCCTACGCCTTTCAACCTTGTGTTCCTGCTGCTGAACGGCTTTCCCCTAGGCGTAATTTATGGTCTTGTATTCAGTTACCTTGAAGGCAGGAGAACAACAGAAATACTCGGCGCGGTGCTGGCAACCAGTTTCATTTTTGCTTCCGGTTTCACCCAATCGGTGGGTACCTATGTGCTCTTGCACTGGCAGGTGAGCGACTGGTGGATGCCTTTCGTTACCGGTTCCTTGTTTGTTGTACCAACCATCTTCTTCACCTGGCTACTGAGCAGAACACCACCCCCTACGCCCGACGACATAAGGTTGAGAACAGTGAGGTTACCCATGACCCGGGCCGACAGAAAAAAATTTATGCAGGAGTTCTTTCCGGGTTTGTTGCTTCTCATCACTACGTATGTGATGTTAACGATCATCCGCGATTACAGAAGCAACTTTGCCTCAAACATCTGGACCGAATTAGGGTTTCTTGATCCATCTGTATTCACGAAAAGCGAACTGCCGGCTTCGCTGGTTACCCTGGTTCTTATGGGCTCCCTGGTTCTAATCCGGAAAAATATTTACGCGCTGCTCATCAATCATGCAATTATTATCATAGGTTTTCTTCTTTCACTGGTTTTTACCATGTTGTACTTGCAGGGCATTACCTCGGCATTTTGGTGGATGACAACGGTGGGTATCGGCCTGTACATGGGTTATGTGCCATTCAACAGTATGCTGTTCGACAGGTTGATTGCTGCCTTTCGTTATGCGGGCAACGCAGGTTTTGTAATTTACCTGGCAGATTCTTTCGGCTACCTTGGAAGTAACGTGATCATCATTGCAAAGAACTTTTTGAGCATTGAAATTTCGTGGAGTGCGTTTTTTGTATGGCTTGTTGTATCCATGTCTGTCTTTGGTATTGGTTTGACCGTACTGTCCGCGC
>JBGTIL010000556.1:0-6798 GCA_041745695.1 Chitinophagaceae bacterium
GGCTCCTTCGGAAAAAGAAATAGTACTAAACTTGTTACCCGATCGCTTCACAGCAGCCGAAGCTCTGTCATTACTCGCTAAGGAAGGGAAAGAGGCAGAGGCTTCCATTGCCATTGGCCATGTGCTCGATACGAATTACGACCTGCAGCCCATGGCTCAGATACCGCTGGATGAAAGACTGATCTTTCCTTCTGCGCGTTGCGAGAGCATGGGAATGGAAGACCTGCGAATGGTAAAATTTACCGATGGCGATAAGTCTACCTACTACGGAACTTACACGGCCTATGATGGAAGAAGTATCAAAAGCCAGCTACTGGAAACAACCGACTTCGAACATTTTAAAATAAGAACATTTTTTGGCGCCGCCATCAATGATAAAGGCATGGCACTCTTCCCCGAAAAGATCGGCGGCCGTTTTGCGATCGCTTCGCGGCAGGGCTCAGAAGTATTAAGCATCATGTTCTCTGACAACCTCCACCACTGGGAGACCTACAGCCTGTTACTGGAACCGCAGTTTGAATGGGAGTTTGTGCAGTTGGGAAACTGCGGGTCGCCCGTAAAAACAGACCAGGGCTGGCTGCTGCTCACACACGGGGTCGGACCCATGCGGAAATACGTCATAAGTGCCATCCTGCTAGATCTAAAAGATCCTACTATTATCCTGGGCAGACTGGAGCAACCGATGCTGATGGCAGACGAGCAGGAACGTGAAGGCTATGTGCCCAACGTTGTGTATACCTGCGGACTTATGCAACACAACAACCTGCTTGTTATACCCTACGCGGTGTCGGATGCGGCAACAGTATTTGCCTCCGTGGAAACCGCAGAAGTATTAGCCGCCATGAAACCCTACCGCCCATGAGGATACATCACCCGTTACTGATCACCGCCGCCACTTTGGTGACCTTGCTGGCCTGTAATGACGGAGCAGAGCCACGAAAGCAGGAGGCTGCTGTTACCGCCATAAACACCGCCCACCTGGAGCGTCTGACCATTCCCGTTATGCTGCGTGGTGAAGACAGTGCAGCAGGTATTTATATTTATTCTGAAGCTCCGGATTATAAGCTGGTAGATGACAGTGATGAAGGCTTCACCTGCGTGGACGATGTATCCAGGGCAGCCCTGTTTTACCTGAGGCAAAAAGCTTTTACTGCTGATACAGCACTGCAGCGTAAAGCATCAGCGCTGCTGCGTTTTGTTCTGGGCATGCAGGCACCCAACGGCTACTTTTATAATTTTGTGCTTCCGGGCAACGTGATTAATAAAACGCACCAGACAAGCCGCGCAGAACCCAACTGGTGGTCGTGGAGGGCTTTGCACACACTTACAGAAGCAGTGCCCTTGCTCCAGAAAACAGATGCGGCCCTGGTTAAACGCATGGAAGCTGCAATAAGCCGGTTGCTGATCCCTGTTTCGAAAGACCTGGCGGCCCTGCCAGCCACTACCCGTAAGGTGCAGGGCATCACCATCCCCCAATGGCTTCCAGCGGGAAGCGGCACAGACCAGGCAGCGCTGCTGCTGATCGGGCTGATCAATCATTGCACAGCCCATCCCAGTGACAGCCTGAAGGCTTATATCCGTAAGCTTGCCGACGGCATTGTTTTAATGCAGCAGGGCGATAGAAACAAGTTTCCTTATGCCTGCATCCTGAGCTGGGAAAACACCTGGCATGCCTACGGAAGTGATGGTGCCTACGCACTTTTTAAAGCAGGTAGTTTTTTAAACGACAGCACTTACACGAATACAGCACTCAAAGAAGTGTCTCATTTCTACCCCTGGCTATTAGCGCAGGGCCAAAAAGCCTCCTTTGCAGTGGTTCAAAAAGGGGACAGTTTGCAGATGGCTAACGTGCAACAGTATGCGCAGATTGCCTACGGAATCAGGCCCATGATCTTTGCGGCGCTGGAGGCTCACAGATTGACAGGCAAGGTGGAGTTCAGCACCCTCGCTGCACAATTGGCTGCGTGGTTCTATGGAGAAAATGAGACCAATACAGCCATGTATGACGAAGCGTCTGGAAGATGTTTCGACGGCATTGTGTCGGCTGGCAGCATCAACCGAAATTCAGGCGCAGAGTCTACGATCGAGGCCCTGCTCGCTTTACAAATGCTGGAAGCGGATCCGCAGGCACTTACTGCACTAAATGAATGGAGACGTACGGAGGGACAATCTTCAAAAAAATAATTATGGCAGAAGTCGAGATCAGGAACATTTCGAAAATATACGGCGACAACAAGAAGCGAGCTGCCGTAAAAACAATAGATGATATTTCTTTAACCGTGCATGATAAAGAGTTCATGGTTATTGTAGGGCCTTCGGGTTGCGGAAAATCGACCCTCTTGCGTATGATCGCCGGCCTCGAAGAGATTTCTGGTGGAGACCTGCTGATAGACGGCGTTCGTATGAATGATAAAGACCCCCGCGACAGAGACCTGGCAATGGTTTTTCAGAATTATGCTCTGTATCCTCACATGACTGTTTACGAAAATATGGCCTTCGGGCTCCGCCTGAAGCGCCATTCAAAGGCAGAGATCCGGGAGCGGGTACTCCAAACGGCTCAATTGCTGGAGTTGGAAAGTGAACTGGACCGGAGGCCTAAATTCCTTTCGGGAGGTCAGCGTCAGCGCGTTGCCATTGGCAGAGCCATTATACGCCGACCCAAGGTTTTCTTGTTCGATGAACCGCTGTCTAACCTCGATGCTAAATTAAGAAGCCAGATGCGCATTGAACTCCAAAAGCTGCACCGCGAGATCAACGCCACCATGATCTATGTTACCCACGACCAGGTAGAGGCGATGACACTCGGCAACAGGATCGCCGTGTTGAATGGGGGAAAGCTCATGCAACTGGACAAACCTATGGACTTGTACCAAAAGCCCACGAATCTTTTTGTAGCGGGTTTCATCGGTTCGCCGGCAATGAATTTTATTCGCGGAAGCATTCTAAAAACGGATGGATACATTTTCAAAAGCGAAGAAGGAAGCTGCATGGTAAACCTGGGTCAATCAATTGCCGGGGAACTACAAAGCAAGTTAAACGTGCCACTCTACCTGGGTATCCGGCCAGAGCACATCATGATATTGGAAGCCGCAGCAGTGGACAACGCGCCCTGTGCACTGGAAGTGACTGCCCTGGAGAACATGGGAAACGAACAACTCGTTTATTTCAAATTACAGGAAAAGCCGCTGATTGTACGACAGGAATTAAAAGGAGCAATCGACTTCGGACAGTTCCGACAACTTTCATTTACGCCCGGCAAAATGTTATTCATCGACCAGCCCACAGGTGCAGTGATAGCGTGGAGCTAATGCACCGGCGCAATGCAACATCGCATCAGAATACCGTGTGATTGCGAACGAAAGTAACAGCAGGCTGCAATGACCATGTAATTATTCGTGGGCGAGGAACAACGATAGTCTCGTATTATTTAAAACCGCAGTAGCCAGGCTTGGATGAAAAAGCCTTGAGAGAGCTGAGCGTCCGAAGGCACCCATCACTACCAGAGCATCGTCGGGATACTGCCGTAGAAAGTCAACGAGGGCTTCTTTTTCATTGCCACTCAGGAGGTGCGTGGAAAGTGATTTGTACCGGGGCGTGAGCCAATCATTAATAAATTCACCGTGTTTATTATTATCCGTATCCACTGATACCAAGTGCATGTCTGCTTCCGGGAGGTCGGGAAAAAGGTCTGCGAATTTCCTGATTGCATACTTACTTCCTTCGCTTCCGTCGAAAGCAAAAACAATGTGCCTGGGTTTTGCGGCAGTGGCTGCCACGCTGCATACCGGGCATTCTACATCGGTGAACAAATCATTCAGCTCAAAATTTTGGAAAACGGCTTTGGTGTCGACCAGCAAGAGGTCGGCACTTGCAGAGATTTGCACCAGTTCCCTCAGTGTTACTCTTTGCTGAATGGTGCAGGGTACATTTACGATGCTGCACTCGTGTTCAACAAACTGAATATTATCTGCAAGTAGTTTTTCCTGTTCTTCTGCCAGTGTTTCACTGGTAACAGTTTCGGCGGTGAGGGCCAGGTCGTTTGGAAAAGGATAGCCCAGGTCGTGACTTTGCTCTTCATGAAGGAACAAAGCCTCTATGCAATACTTGTTTTTCTTTGCCGTATCCATTGCAAACTGAAGCACGTGCATTGGGATATGCATGCCGTTAAGAACCACCAGTAACTTTTCCATGATCGCCTGTTTAAGATGCCCAATGTAACTTTTCTGATCTACAATCCAGTCTCCCGTTCAATGATAATAATTAAATAACTGCTGCTCATTCCTGCCAGCTTCGGCTGAATACACGCTTACAGTGGATGGTGTCAGCGCTTTCATTTTTGTCTTCATGAATGACAGGATCATTTGCTCTCAAGCGCTTGCTGAAAGAATACAGCCGCGGTTATGGAACAGCTACGAACTTTAAACAGGAAGGCGAGCCCACTTCAATGTTAAGCCCGGTAGGGATGAGCAAACCTGTTTTATTATTCCGCGCAAAAACAACAATATTGTCTGACCCCTGGTTGCCCACCAAGAGGAACTTGCCAGTGGGATCGATAGCAAAATTGCGGGGTGTCTTACCAAGTGTTGACTGATGGCCCACGAGCTTCAGGCTGCCGCTTTTATCAATTTTAAAAATCGCGATCTTATTGGCATCCCCGCGGTTTGATGCATATAAAAACTGTCCATCAGGAGACACATGAATATCTGCTGCACCTATTCTGCCGGTATCGCCTTTCGCTACCAGCGAAATGTATTGTTTCAAACTTAATTTGCCGTTCGCGTAATTGTAAAAAGATACCGCCCCGTCCATTTCCTGCACCAGGTAAAGAAATTTTCCATTGGGATGGTAGGCCAGATGACGCGGGCCGCTGCCCCCCTTGATGGCCACAAATGGGGTTGCTGCCGGAGTGAGTATGTCTTTCCCGGATTGCCTGTTCACGTTGTATACATTGATCCGGTCGGTACCAAGGTCGGGGCTTAACAGGTATTTTTCGTCGGGTGAAAGTACAGCAGCATGCACGTGTGGTTTATCCTGTCGGGAACGATTGACACTGCTGCCGCTGTTCTGGATTACCTGCACATTGCTATCGAGTGCGCCGCTGTTATCGATCCTTACTGCAGACAAGCTTCCGCCTCCATAATTGGCTGCAAACGCCAGCTTATTGTCGGAGGTTACAGAAATGTGGCAGGGCCCGTCACCTCCTGTTGGCTGGGCGTTCAGCTGGCTGAGGGCACCTGTTGTTCCATCAAATGCAAAAGCCGTTACGGCTCCCTTCACCCCGCTGGCTTCATTGGTGCTGTACACAAATTTACCGCCCGGACTTATAGTAAGAAAAGAAGGATTGGTGATTCCGGTGGCTTTATTTTTCAGCACGGTGCTACCATCTTTAGGATCAAACTGGTACACATAGATGCCCTCGCTTTTACCAGAGTTGGTGTAAGTGCCTACAACAAGGTTATACATTTTTTTTTGCTGCGCACTGCCGGCAAAGGTCAGAAGCAGGAAGAAAGGAAGGAATTTCATTAACGCTGTTTTTTTTACAATTTAAATCAATCTTTTAATACCCGTTCGTCTAATACAAGTATAAGCAGCAGATGTAGTTATGGTGGGTAAAAAACCTTGACAATCTTTGCAATCAGGGAGAAGCCCGTGAGTTTTTCCACTTTGCAGCCTGTGCAGCTATGGCCATTGGCTAAGCTGCCACCCATTTTAATTTTGCATTACTAAAGGGCAAAATTGATCCGGTTACAGGTGCTAAGTTCGTAGCGGCACTAACTTGTTCCACTCAAAAGCATATTTTTAAATAATTTTTTACTAATCCGTACACAGTGCATGCAGGATAAAGTACATGATGGAACCGCAGAGGAATGGACGCTTATCATCGAACCAAAAGCGGCTCTCTGGGATCTGAAGCTCGATGAACTTTGGCGTTACCGCGATTTATTATTTCTGTTTGTAAAAAAGGATTTTATTTCTGTTTACAAACAAACTATACTGGGGCCCCTGTGGTTCGTGGTGCAGCCCTTGCTTACTACCGTCATCTTCGTAATTTTTTTTGATAGGATTGCCGGTATTCCAACGGGCGGTATCCCCTCCGTGCTGTTCTACCTCTCTGGGCTCGTTCTCTGGAACTATTTTTCCTCCTGTCTCACGGTAACGGCTACCTCGTTTACTGCCAACGCCGAACTTTTTGGTAAGGTTTATTTTCCGAGACTGGTGGTGCCGCTATCCAAAGTGCTTTCGGGCCTCGTTACACTTGCTATCCAGCTGCTGATATTGCTGGCATTTACCGCGTATTATATTTTTACCGGCGCCTTGCAATTTCACCTTAACCTGTATCTTCTGTTGCTGCCGCTCCTGGTAGTGATTGCAGCGGGGCTGGCTTTAGGACTGGGTATTATCATTTCTGCACTTACCACCAAATACCGCGACCTGGTTTTCCTTATCACCTTCGGTGTGCAGCTCCTCATGTACGCAACGCCGGTGATTTACCCGCTATCGTTCATCAGCGAGCGTTACAAAATACTGGTGCTGGCAAATCCGTTGAGTCCGCTCATTGAATGGTTCCGGTTTGCCCTGCTGGGTGTAGGCACGGTTAATAATGCCCATCTCGCTTACAGCATCATAGCCACAGCGTTGATCTTATTTACAGGAATTGTTGTTTTTAATAAAGTCGAAAGGAACTTTATCGATGTTATCTAACAAGTAAGCCATGTCGAACACCGTCATTAAAGTGGAAGGTATCAGTAAAAGATACAGGCTGGGCAGCATCGGCACCGGCACTTTAAGCCACGACCT
>JBGTIL010000557.1:0-6855 GCA_041745695.1 Chitinophagaceae bacterium
CACCCCATTACCACTACTTGCTGCTCTTGCGGACTCCAAGTCAGTAATTCTTTTATCCTGGTTCTGCTGTTTAACATACGCTTGTTTAAGTGCGGCAAAGGTAAAGGCTTGATAAATGCATAGTCTTGCTTCGCTCACCGCTCATTTTGCATCAGAAGTTACCGTATATAAAAAAAGGACAATTAAACAAATTTTTCTTTCGTGTGTTACCCGACGTTAAAGAATGACCCCTTACCCCAAGGTTGTGCCTTCGTCATGGAAAGCCCTGTTTACGTGGCTTTAGATACTGTTATATGTTTATCTTTGAGGTAGAAAAGTTTTTAGGTTTAGTATTTTAGCATTATAATTGCACCGGAAATAGTTGAGGGATTTATTTCTTTCTTACACACAACACAGGTTTTTGCAAATTTCCGTTCAAAAACATCATCAACACTTTAAAGATCAGGGCTGATTTCGTGATCCTCAAAATTCACTTTTTACTATGTACGACATTCTGCAATTGAATGATATGCTTGTTCCGGAATTGCTGGACGTGGCGGAAGAACTACAGATTGAAAATGCAAATAAGCTCGACAAACAAGAACTCGTCTACAAAATATTAGACAAACAAGCAGTTATGGGTACAGAAGAAAAAGCGGCACCGAATAATGAAAAAACACGCCGTAAAAGAATCGTGAAGGCTGCTAATACAGAACCGGTAGAAGAAGCAGTTGTAGAACAGGCACCGGTGCTTGCAACAGAAGAAAAAAAACCAGTCAAAACTTTACGTCCTTCGATAAAAGCTACTGCTGCCAAGACAGAAGAAAAGCCAAAAAAAGGAAAGAAAAGAAATACAGAAACTGAAGAACCCCTTCCCCAGGAAGAACCAAAAGCTGCAGATACGGTTAAGCCGGTTTTGCGTGGTGGTGGTCAGGAAGAAGAAACGGCTGCAACGGTAAATCAACAGGATCTTTTTCCTCCTGAGCCCTCATTGTCAAATGAAAAAAATCTCTCGGTTAACAGTCAGAACAGTGGTGCAAAATTTTATCCGCAGCGACGCGAGCAGGCTTTCAATATAGAGTTTGACGGAGTGATCATTGGAGAGGGTGTTCTTGAAATGATGCCCGACGGTTATGGCTTTCTTCGGTCTTCCGATTATAATTACCTGTCCTCACCGGATGATGTATATGTATCTCCTTCACAAATAAAATTATTTGGTTTAAAAACCGGAGATACGGTTTACGGATCTGTGCGTCCTCCAAAGGAAGGGGAGAAGTATTTTGCTTTGCTGAAGGTTGAAAACATCAATGGAAAAAGTCCGGAAGAAGTAAGAGACCGTGTGCCCTTTGACTACTTGACTCCTTTGTTTCCGTTTGAGAAATTAAATCTTGTTACCAAATCAGACAATTACAGTACACGTTTAATGGATCTTTTTACCCCCATAGGTAAAGGACAACGTGGTTTGATTGTAGCCCAGCCAAAAACAGGAAAAACAACCCTGTTGAAAGCTGTGGCAAATGCGATTGCTGAAAATCATCCGGAGTGTTACCTGATGATCGTACTTGTAGATGAAAGACCTGAAGAGGTAACCGACATGGAACGCAGCGTGCGGGCGGAAGTTATCGCCTCCACTTTTGACGAGCCTGCAGAAAAACACGTCAAGGTCTCTATCATCGCTTTACAAAAAGCAAAGCGCCTGGTGGAATGTGGTCATGACGTAGTCATACTGCTCGATTCTATCACACGTTTGGCACGTGCACATAATACTGTGGCACCTTCCTCCGGAAAGGTATTGTCCGGTGGTGTGGAAGCAAATGCCATGCAAAAACCCAAGCAATTTTTTGGTGCTGCCCGTAAAATAGAACACGGAGGTTCGCTTACTATCATAGCTACAGCACTTGTAGATACAGGATCGAAGATGGATGAAGTGATCTTTGAAGAATTCAAGGGTACCGGTAATATGGAGATCGTACTTGATCGCAGGCTTGCAAACAGGCGCGTGTTCCCCGCAATTGATCTCGTTGCTTCCTCTACCCGCCGCGACGATCTGCTGCTGGACAAGGAAGTGTTGCAGCGTATGAACCTGCTGCGGGTTTATTTAACAGATATGAAGGCGGAAGAATCTATGCACGATCTGCTCAAGCGGATGAGAGGCACGCGGAACAATGAAGAGTTCCTCGCTTCCATGAACGGATAGTATTTTGAACAGACAGCTTTTTGAATGAGACCCTTACGGTCTCATTTTTGTATACACATGGGCTAACTAAAAACAGGAAAAATGAAACAAACAAAATTATTTGGTTTGGTAATGGCACTTTGCTTTGGCTTTGTAGCCTGCAATGATGATGGCGACACTACTATCAGCACTACTGATTCTTCTTCCACTACTACCACAGAAGTGAACACGACCCCTACCGCCACCAGCAGCGACCGCGATTACACAGCACTGGCGGATACTTTCACCATGGGAAATGCGGAAAAGCGCTACCTCGATGCCCGCTCTGGCAAACCCATCCAGATTACTGTTGACCGTACCACAGGAAGAAGAAGCAATGCTTCTACCGGTGAGCCGGTTTGGCGCTATGTTGATAGCAAAACATGGAGCGTTTACGGTGGCGAAAGCTGGGATGCAGCCGGTGACGCAAGAATGGATAATGGTAAACTGATGTACCGCGGTGATGGCGACAAATGGATGACTTATGACGACCGCTGGAAGAGTGATGATGAAACCATGATGAAAGACTGGGAAAGTAAGGAAGGCGGCGTAAAAACAGAAATGGAAAAAGACGGCGACATGAAATTGAAGTCTGAAAACGTGAAGATCAAAACCGAGCGCGACGGTGACATGAAGATCAAAACAGAAGACGGCAAAAAAATTAAGATCGATGAGGACGGTGTTCGCGTGAAGAAAGACAGTCTTAAATAATTGAACTCAAAAGTTTAAAAATGTCCTGCCTTTGGTGGGACATTTTTTATTTGCCCCGATTCATTAATACCTTTACTCTAGTGAGTATCTCCCGCGTGCCAATCAGAGAATTTCTCTTTCTCTCTACCCATAAACTAATCCTTGATGTTCGTTCTCCCGGCGAGTATGACCACGCACACATGCCCGGGTCGGTGAACCTGCCTTTATTTACCAACGAAGAACGCAAAGTGGTTGGCACAGCCTACAAACAGGAAAGCCGTGAAATTGCGATCAAACTTGGTCTCGACTTCTTCGGACCAAAAATGCGTGTGATAGTGGAGGAAGTGGAGAAATTGGTGAACGCTCTTAGCCTCAAACACGAAACAGATGGTTCTCACTCAGAAGGCAGTGCAACCCACAAACAACAGGAAGTGTTCCTGTTCTGCTGGCGCGGCGGCATGCGCAGCGCTGCGGTGGCCTGGCTTCTGGAGCTTTACGGTTTTACCGTTGTTGTTTTGGCAGGAGGTTACAAAGCTTATCGGAATTATGTAGGACAGCTTTTGAGTGCTCCCTATTCCCTGGTGGTACTTGGGGGCTATACAGGATCTGGTAAGACCGAAGTTTTGTACGGACTGGAAAAAAGAGGTGCTGCTATCATTGATCTTGAAGGCCTCGCACAGCACAAGGGATCTGCATTTGGAAACATCGGGATGCCACCGCAGCCTACCCAGGAGATGTTTGAAAACTTGCTGGCGCGCGTTTTATCCCAGCTCCGAAACGCACAGATCTGGGTAGAAGATGAAAGCCAGCGCATCGGTCTGATCAATATTCCTGCACCTTTCTGGAAAACCATCCGAAGTGCGCCTGTTTGTTTTTTGGAAATCGATTTTGAGCAAAGACTCGAACACATCACAGAAGAATATGGTGCCTTCAGCAAAGAAGACCTGGGTGCCGCCATCCAGCGCATCTCAAAAAGACTCGGTGGATTAGAAACGAAGCTTGCTTTTCAATACCTCCAGGAAAATAACTACAAAGCGTGCTTCCGTATTCTATTAAGCTACTACGACAAGCATTACCTCAAGGGTCTGCACAACAGGGAGGAACTTCCTTCGTTACTAAACAAGTTCGCCTGTGATACTGTAAGTGCAGACAACGCCGGCTTATTGCTTAAACATTCACTTGCATGAAACAATGCTGGCTCATTTTTCTTTTAACTGCTGCAGGTCTTGCACAAGGTCAAACAGTGAGCGGGCTTTATTCCGGTACGCTTTATAATGATACCACTAAAATGCTCCAGTCTTACCAATTGGCGCTAAGCGAATACAGGGGCAAGATAACAGGCTATTCGTATACCACCTTTGTTGTGAACGATACGTTTTATTACGGCGTCAAAAGCATCAGGGGCATTTTAAAAAACGACAACCTGTTGGTGGAAGATGATAAACTGCTGGCAAACAATTTTCCTGAATCGCCGGCCAAAGGAATCAGACGCTTATCTGTGATACCGCTCTACGGCAGCAAAGACACCATTACTTCTTTGGCTGGTACCTGGTCAACAAATCGCACAAAAACCTTTCTCCCTGTTACTGGCTCGGTAAAACTTATGAGAGACAAAGACAGCACGCGTTCGGAGTTGATAGCACACCTGAAAATCTTGAATATTGTGCCATCGGGTAACAACGCTGCAAGTTTAGCCGCAAAGGGCAAACAACCACCACCGCTTCGTCCAACACTGATCGCCGCCGTGGTACCCCCTGTGCAAAGAAAAAACAAACTACTGGAAACAATTACATGCACCAGCGATAGCCTTACGCTTTCCTTTTATGATAATGGTGTTGTTGATGGCGATATTATTAGCGTCTACCTCAATGGGGTTTCGCTCATATCCCAGTTCCGGCTTACAGGTTCCGCGCTAAAAAAAACCATCCGGTTTTCAGCTCTGGAAAAAAGTCTGGAAATTGTATTAGTGGCAGAAAACCTTGGAAGCCTGCCGCCTAATACCGGGCTCCTGGTAGTACAGGATGGAAGTAATAAATACAATTTAAATTTCAGTGCTGATCTGCAAACCAATGCCAGCATCATATTCAGAAAAACGAAGTAATGGAAGAAATCAGATTGACGCAGTTTTCAAAAGGCGGGGGCTGCGGATGCAAAATTGCGCCTGCTGTTCTGCAGCAGATTGTTCAGACCAATAATAATTTTATTTCAGCCAAACTGCTTGTAGGAAACGAAAGCAGCGATGATGCAGCAGTGTACCAGATCAATGAGGAGGAAGCAATTATCTCCACTACTGATTTTTTTGTTCCTATAGTCGACGATCCTTTCGACTTTGGAAGAGTAGCAGCAGCCAACGCGCTTTCTGACGTATATGCAATGGGTGGGATACCATTGATGGCCGTTGCCATCCTGGGTTTTCCGATCGATAAACTTCCGGTAGAAACCGCACAGAAAATACTCGAGGGCGGCCGCAGTATCTGTGCAGAAGCAGGCGTTCCCCTGGCAGGAGGTCATACTATTGATACAAGTGAACCCATCTTCGGACTGGCTGTTACAGGCCGGGTTTTAATCGGCAACATTAAGAAAAACAACGGTGCGCAACAGGGCGACCTTCTGTTTTTAACCAAACCCCTTGGCACCGGCTTGCTCGCAACGGCGCTAAAGAGAGGGCTGCTGGCTGATGATCATTATGCTCATTTGATTCAGCAAATGACCACGCTAAATGCCATTGGCGCTGAGTTGGGAAAAATGAAGGGTGTACATGCCATGACGGATGTTACAGGTTTCGGACTCTTAGGTCATGCGCTTGAAATAGCAGAAGGCAGTAATGTAGGTCTGCGCTTAACTTATGCTGCCATCCTGCAGATGGAAGGGTGTGATGCATACCTGAAGCAGCGCACTATTCCTGACGCCACTTTTCGCAACTGGAACAGCTATAGCAGTAAGGTGAAATTTGAAAAAGGGGTTAATGTAATGGAAGCTTTCAACCTCCTGCCCGATCCCCAAACCAATGGTGGCTTGCTGATAGCCGTGGCACCCGATGCAGTAATTGAGTTTCAGGAGCTACTGCAGCGGCATAACCTGGCAGCACACCAGGAGCCCATCGGAAGCTGTACGGAAATTGGCGAAAAGACCATCGTGGTTTGCTAAGCCCGGGCTCCAGCCATACTAATGCCTAAGCTTGGCCCGTCACCTCCACTGGCAAATAACCCTTAGGTAAGGGCGTCTATCTTGCCGGCAAGCGCACGGTCTTTTGATGTGACTGTATTGCCTTCGCTGTGCGTGTTCAACCAGATCTCCACTGTATTGTACACATTTGTCCATTTAGGATGGTGATCCATTGTTTCTGCCAGCAAGGCAACCCTTGTCATAAACGCAAAGGCTTCACTAAAATCTTTAAATGTGAATTTGCGGTAAAGCATGTCGTTTTCTTCTTTCCACATGTTGTTTATATTTAGATGAAGCAGGCAGCGAAGATGCTTTTGTCAGCCATATCAATCGCATATCCCTACCTTAATGAGTTGTTGGCTAGAACACCAGGTGTTCTTTATTGCGAATTTTCTCATTTGTTAGCTCAACCACCAGTTGAACCCCCTTGATCGCTCTTATTGAAATGATCATTTTTTGGATGCTGTCTTCAGTTACGCCATCTCCTTTCAGCAACCAAAGAAAGTCGAGGTGTTTAAACTCGGGCAACAGGTATTCGCCGTCAAACTGATTGTTGTACAAATAGTGAATCAGGGTGGCATGTGTTTCTGCATATTCATATACTGCAAAAAAATAGTTCCGTCCCTTTTTGGTTAATTGGATTTCTATTTCGTTGTTTATCCGAAAGTCTACCCCCATTAAATTGTTCAGGTGCCAACAGAACTGGTAGTCTTTTACAGGCGCCATGATGCCCAACAACCGCGTTTCTTCAAAGAAGCCATCGGTCATGTCTTTTGAGTCCAGAACCAGTTTCATAAGGGTGGGCT
>JBGTIL010000558.1:0-2981 GCA_041745695.1 Chitinophagaceae bacterium
AAAATATTGTGGTCGGGTCGTTGTGCCGATGGGATGGAAGGAGGCAGCCTGCGGAAGGCTATCTGTGCAAACCCGGCCCACCAGAGGGCTACAGCCAGGAAAGAAAGCCGTACGGGCCAGGCACCCCAGCCAAGATCAAGCATGTCGTTCGATAAAATAGCAGCAAGGCATGCCAGCATCAACAGTACACTACCTACATAACCCATTGAAAAGCCTTTTGCACTGATACGATCACGGTCAGCCACTGCAGCTATCTCTGGCAGGTAGGCATTATAAAAAACAATGCTGCCACCAAAACCAATCGATCCCACTATGGCACATACAATACCGAAGGAAACATTGTCGGCGGTTAAGAAGGTTAAACCGATACAGGCTGCAGTACCGAGATAGCAGAAGAACTGCATGAATGATTTCTTGTTCCCTTTATAATCGGCAATGGAAGACAGAATAGGTGAAAGAATAGCAATGATCAAAAAAGAAAAAGAGATCATGTAGGAAGCCAGGGCCGACCTTTCGAAGGTGCGTCCAAGGAAGTTTACCTGCTCCGGTGCAATAGCGATAAAATAGCTTGGAAAAATGGCGGAGATGATGATGAGCGAGTAGGCGCTGTTAGCCCAGTCGTACATGGCCCACGCGTTGATCACTTTCTTAGAAGCAGTTTGCATGCATTGGTTTGTAGGCTAAAAATAAAAAAAGACACCAAGCGCGGGTGCCTTTTTTAAAAATAGGTCTTTTATTACTGATTCGTACTGTCTGTTTGCGCGTCAGCACCTGCAGACGTATCGAGGTTTGCGCTGTCAGAGGAAAGTTGTGCAGCAGTACCCGTAGCATCGCTTTCACTATTAAGTTCCGCTTTTTCCTGTGCGCTGAACTCGCCAATTTCGCGCAGGTCCTTCAATTTTTCATCTACTAAAACCAGTCGTGTTTTAGCCCCGTCGAATACATTGTCCTGCAACCACATTTGCCAGACTTTATAACCAGTAGCCACGGTTACAGAGTCCTGGGCTTTGATTTTATCCTCATCCACAATAAACTTTACCACGTAGGTTGTACTGTCTTTCGTTAACTGGACCTGGCGTTCGTCTGTAGTAGAGAAATATCCTTGCTTCAATAAAAAATCTCCCAGGTTTCGTGCATCTGCTTCATCTACGCCATCCCCCTTAAAGTAGACCTCGCTTTTGTCGTTGATTTTAACCGATTCTCCATTATCGTCACAGGAAGTAAGCAGCAATGCAGCACTGGCAAGCACCAGGAAAAGTTGTTTCATTCGTGATGTTTTAGTTTTGGTTAAAGAGTCATTTAAGATAGCCGGTCAGGATAAGCAGCAACAGCAGCGAACCGGCAATGATGCGGTAGACGCCAAACACCCGGAACCCATATTTTTTCAGGTAGGTAATAAAAAATTTGATGGCTGCCAGTGCCACTACAAAGGCTACCACATTGCCGACGGCGAAAGCGATCATATTGTCGGAAGACTGAAGAAGTAATTCATAACCCTTTTTCGTAATGCCGCCGTCATTGCCCCATTTTTTTAAAAAAAGTGAGTAACCTGAAGCTGCGCACATGGTAGGCACAGCAAGGAAAAAAGAAAACTCCGCTGCGAAATTGCGGGTAAGTCCCTGCTGCATTCCACCTATGATAGAGGAGGCGCTGCGGCTCACCCCGGGTACCATAGCCAGCACTTGCCAGCAACCTACTAAAAGCGATTTTGTATACGTTAGTTTATTGTCTGCTTCAATCAGCTCGCTCCTTGTTGTTTCTGTAGCAAAGAGATCGGGTTTACTGCTGACGGGAACACTGAACCATTTATCAACAAAAAGAAGAATAAAACCACCGAGCAATAAACTAACAGCAACAATTGTTTCGCTTCCCAGCATACTGTCAATAGCATCGTTGAAGAGAAAGCCGAATACCAGTGCAGGTATCACGCCCACCATTAGTTTGGCGTAAAAGTCCCAGTGGTTGAATTGAAAAAACTTACGCCAGTAAAATAACACAACGGCCATGATAGCACCCAGTTGTATCGACACTTCAAAAAGCTTGGTGAAATCGTCCTGCTCTACACCCAGCAGGGAGCTGGTGATGATCATATGTCCGGTGGAGGATATAGGAAGGAATTCGGTAAGACCTTCGACTATGGCAATGACAATGGCTTCAAAAAGGGTCATCTGGAAAAACGGGGTTAGCGGTTGCGGGGCATTCTAAAAAGAGAGATCACCAACACCACAAGTCCGGCCAGTATAAGTATGGGCGCAACAGTTATGCGGGTAGTGCTGTAAACTTCGCCAGGGTTAAACACATTCGGATCTTCACTGCGTCCGCCCGACATAAGCAAAAAACCAATGATCATTATTGCTAATCCCAACGCCATCCAAAGTAGGTTAGGCTTTTCAAAAAGGGGAGAATACCGGTTTTCCGGGCTGCTTTTTTCTGTTCCTGTAGTTGGTCTGATACTTTTCATGAAACCTGTTATAGGGAAGCAAGATAAGATTTACGGCGTAAAATGGAAACTTTACCCGCGTGGTCAGGCAGCAGCACTGCTAATACCACTTTTAGTAAAGCTCGTCCAGTTTCATGCGCAGGTATTTGCGAACGCTGCGATAGGTGCTGAACACGGTAATGCCAATGCCAATCACAAGCAGCAAAAGAAACAGTAGCAGGAACATGTTGTTGTCTCTCAGCGCTCTGAAGCCTTCGTAATAATTTTCAACAATCAAAACCGCACTGTATACAAGTACAATAGCAATACAGGCACTGATGGCACCGTTGATAACAGCCCGGATATTAAGCGGCTTGGCAATGAAGCCACGGGTTGCACCTACCATCTGCATGGTCTTAATCTGGAAACGGTTGCTGAACATGGCCAGCCTGATGGTATTATCAATCAGAATTATAACCACAACGCCAAGAAGCACCGCAATGGTAAGCAAAATGATACTCCAGCGCTGAATATTCTTATTGAGGTTGGTAACAAGTTCGCG
>JBGTIL010000559.1:0-2155 GCA_041745695.1 Chitinophagaceae bacterium
TATTCGTTTTCCTGCTCCAGGCTTGATGCGTAACCACCCGACCAACCCCATCTTGCCAATAAAAGTCATGGTCGTTTTCTTTGCATAACATAAAAGCAATGACACAACGAGAACACATGGAAGCCGAAGTGCAAAAATGGCGCGAAAGTACGCTGACCAAGAAAGAGTTTTGCCAGCAGCAGGGAATCAAAGAAAGCACGTTCGGTTACTGGATCACCCGCAATAACGAAAAAAGGAAAAGAGGTTTTCTGCCTCTGAGTGAACTACCATCCGGGCCAGCTTCGCCCATCGAAATTATCTACCCCAATGGTGTGCGGATAAAGGTATCTTCAAGGGACCTGAAATCCATTTCCCAACTGATCAGCCTGGGCTAATGTTCAGCCTGAGTTCTTCTCTCCGTTATTTCCTTTACCAGGGCCATTGTGATATGCGGAAATCTTTTGATGGCTTATGCGGCCTAGTGGTTTCTGAGCTCAGACGCAAGGTCACCAGTGGTGAAGTTTTCGTCTTTTTGAACCGTCAGCGTACTCATATTAAACTGCTGCATTGGGAGCATGGCGGCTTTGTTCTATATTACAAACGGCTGGAGCAGGGCAGCTTTCCTCCCCCTAATAAAGAGCAGTTAAGCTGGGCAGACCTGGTGCTGATGATCGAGGGAATACAAGTCCAGAAGAGTCGGCAGATGAGGCGCTATCAAGTGTGAAAAAAGTGCATTTTTATTTGTGCAGAAGCTCTTTTTTGAGTAATTTCATATCATGGATATGGCACTGGAAAACCTTCCGAAAGAGCAATTGGTCACGCTGTTGAAGAGGAAGGATGCCACCATTGAAAAACACCAAAAAGTCAACACTTTACTTCAGGAAGAAAATGCTTACCTGAAAGCTCAGATAGAACTTCTTCAGCGCATGCAGTTCGGCCAGAAGCGGGAACGCTTTGAAGGCGACCCGGCACAGGGCGTATTGCCCTTTGAAGTTCCGGCAGAGGAAGTCGCTAAGCAGGAAGAGGAAGTAAAAGAACAGATCAGCTATACCCGTAAAAAACAATCCGCACATAAAGGCCGCACAGCCCTGCCTGCCCATCTTCCGGTAGAAGAAATTGAGATCCATCCTGAAGGCGATTTAACAGATATGGTATGCATCGGAAAAGAGGTGACCGAAGAACTGGAATGCGAGCCTGCCCGTTTCTTTATCCGCCGGTACATCCGTTATAAGTATGCCGCTAAAAACGGGAAAGACTTTGACGGGATCAAAACCGGCGAGCTTCCTGAGCGGGTAATCGACAAAGGTATACCCGGAGCAGGTTTACTCACCACGGTCCTGACAGATAAGTACATGGACCACCTGCCGCTGTATCGTCAAAAACAGCGCTTTGCACGTGACAATATCTCCATCGCCCCTTCTACTATCGAAGGCTGGGTAAAACAGGCTTTGGAACGGCTGGAGCCCTTATATCGGCAGCTTAAGTTCGACATCAAAGCCAAAGGTTACCTTCAGGTAGATGAAACGGGAATAAAAGTACTGGAAAGTGGCAAAAAAGGCGCTACCCATCAGGGATACTATTGGGTTTACCATAGCCCCCTGGATGGATTGGTATTAATGGATTATCACCCTACCCGTGGCGGGGCAGCCACTACAGAGATGTTAGGTAACTTCAGAGGTTATCTGCAAAGTGACGGCTATGCTGTATATGAAAAAATAGGACAGCGGGCAGAGGTTACCCCCTTAGCCTGCTGGGCGCATGCACGCAGGGAATTTGAACGGGCAAAGGACAATGATAAAATCCGGGCTACCAAAGCATTATTACTGATCCAGCAGCTCTATGAGGTAGAGCAAAAAGCCAAAGACGAACAAATGAAGCCCGAAGAGGTTAAGCAGTTGCGCCTCGACAAGGCTTTACCGGTAGTAAACGAGTTGGGAAAATGGCTTTTTGAAGAGGTAAAAAACACGCTGCCTAAAAGCCAGATCGGAAAAGCCATGCGCTACGCCATGGAGCGATGGGACAAGTTAAGTGAGTACCTTAAAGATGGCAGTCTGCATATCGACAATAATGCCGTTGAAAATGCTATTCGCCCTATTGCCCTTGGCCGTAAGAACTACCTGTTTGCCGGAACTCATGATGCTGCAAGCCGTGCAGGTATGATCTATTCGTTCTTTGC
>JBGTIL010000560.1:0-3774 GCA_041745695.1 Chitinophagaceae bacterium
GCTTGCTCAATTCAAGGCCCAACTGCTTAATAATAAGGTTACAGTAACCTGGCGGACAGAAGAGCAAGAGCCCAACACTTTCTTCTATCTCGAGCGTAGCGCCGATGCCCGACAATATGAAACCATTTTTACCCGCCCGGCAACGGCTGGTCCTGCTGCTGAATATGAATGGATTGACAACGCACCTCTCAGAAGCATCAGTCATTATCGGTTGCGCATCGTTGAGCAGGGCAGAACAACCTACTCAAGAACTGTTCGTGTAGATGCAGGCGCCAGAGAGGCTGTTACTTCACTTTATGTGAATGGTGAACAGTTACATATTTCCCTCGGACAAAACGTAAATGGGCGCATAATGGCTACTATTGTCAATAGTGGAGGCACCGTTGTACAGCAAAACAACCTGCAGGCAAGCGGTGCTAATACCACCCTCCAGGTGCCTTTGTCGGGACTGCCAGCTGGTCAGTATTTTCTTAGAATGGCTTTGCCCGACGGAAAAACGGAGGTGCGCTCTTTCAGTAAAGGAAGGTAGCCAACTGGAGTAGGTATTGCTGTGACAGTATGGGCCTTTAGCTTTGCCACCAATCTATGGTGCTCCTTTTCATTGCGGTTGTGTTCCTGGCAGTATACGCATGCCTGCTCTTGTATTATAAGCGGTGTTGGGATGCCCTGCCGCACTACGTGCCCAAAGTAGTACACCGGAATGCCTTTATATCTGTAGTTATACCCGCAAGGAACGAGGCCGCAAATATTACCGCCCTGCTTCATTCGCTGTCGTTACAATCCTACCCGCAAACGCATTTTGAGGTGATCGTGGTGGATGATTTTTCGACAGATGACACCGCACTAATAGTAAAGGAGCGTTCTTCATCTAACGTCCGGCTCATTCAACCGAACCTTGCCCCGCTCGCCTCCTCAAAAAAAGCGGCTATTGAAGCTGCTGTGCAATGTGCAAAAGGCGAGCTGATTGTAGCTACAGATGCCGACTGTATTGTTCCACCTGGCTGGCTGACTACCATCAATGATTTCTACATCTCCACAGGAGCTGTTTTCATAGCGGCGCCCGTGAAATTTACTTATACACGCTCCATTTTACAGATCTTCCAGGCGCTTGATTTTATGGTGCTGCAGGGAATCACCGGAGCAGCCGTGTCCGGGTCGTTTCACAGCATGTGCAATGGAGCCAATCTTGCCTATACGAAGGCGGTATTTGAGGAAGTAGATGGATTCAAAGGCATCGATCAAGTGGCAAGTGGCGACGATATGCTTCTGATGCATAAAGTATGGCAACAGTACCCTAAAAAAGTTCAGTATTTAAAAAGCCAGCAGGCTGTTGTACAAACTAGTTCCATGATTAGCTGGAAAGCGTTTTTCCAGCAACGGATCCGCTGGGCAAGTAAGACGATGCACTACCAGGACAAACGCGTGTTTGCGGTATTGGTTTTTGTCTACGCGTTCAATGTTTTGTTTCTCGTGTTACTTGCAGCCGGTTTTTTTTCAACCACTTACTGGAAAGCAGCGCTGCTGTATTGGATTGTCAAAACAGGTATTGAGTTACCGTTCCTGTATGCCGTTAGCAAGTTTTACCAGGAGAAACAACTGCTTCGGTATTTTTTCTTTTTCCAGCCGCTGCATATGCTGTACACTGCGAGCGTTGGGTTGCTAAGCCAGTTAGGCAAGTATGAGTGGAAGGGCAGGATCACCAAATGAGCCCCCATCAGGGAAGGAACTTTTTTGCATTGGGCTTCTGCTCCATATAATCAACATAGTCCTTGCTTCCCAAACGAAAGAAAAGATTTAAACCGGTCGACTTCTGCACGCGCAATTCCTGACGGCATACAGGTCCCAGCTGCTTGATGTAATAGTTGGCGGGAATGATTTTTATTGGATTATACCGGGTACTATCAGGCTTTGATGCAGGCCCTTGCTGCGCACCAGCAACCAGGAAAATAAATACCGGCGTAAGTATAATAAAAAGGTTTTTGAACATCACTGATTATTGGTGTAAATTTACGGCTTGATTTTTGTTAGCCTCGCGGATTTTTTTTGCCCCTAATGATAAGAGAACATGAGTTTACACCAGAGTCTTCAGCAGAAGCTTTTACAGAAATTATCACCGCAGCAAATTCAGCTCATGAAGCTGTTGCAGGTACCTACCGCCATATTAGACGAACGAATCAAAGAAGAATTAGAAGAAAATCCCGCACTTGAACTTCCGGAAGACGGGCACGAAGACAATTACGAAGGCAAAGATGAATTTAGCGAGGAAGCAGGTACGGAAGATTATACAGAGAGTGAACTCAGTTCGGAAGACCAATACGGAACCATCGACATTTCTGATTACGTAAGAGATGGGGACGATGATGTTGCTGATTACAAGTTGAGAGATGAGAATTACGGCGATCAGGAAGAAAAGCAAACCGTTCCTTACAGCGTAGAAACATCATTTTATGAAATTCTGGAAAGCCAGTTGGGGATGTTGAAGCTGGATGACAAGGAAGCAAAGATTGCAGAGCAGATCATTGGTTCTATAGACGAAGATGGCTACCTCCGCCGCGTCACGTCCGCAATTGTGGACGACCTCGCTTTCCGGCAGAATATCATGACCTCAGATGAGGAGGTGGAAAACCTCATTAAACGCATCCAGCGCTTCGACCCACCTGGCGTAGCTGCCCGCACCTTGCAGGAATGCCTGCTCCTGCAACTCCTACGCATGAAGGAGGAAGGAAAAGAAGTGGAGATGGCAACATTAGCCCTCACAAAGTACTTCGACGAGTTCACGAAAAAGCACTACGAAAAAATTCAGCGGGGTCTTAATCTCGACGATGAACAGCTGCGGGAAGTAATGAATCAGATCACCAAGCTGAATCCAAAACCCGGCGGTCATGTTGGTGAAGTGAACAAAGCTGAAAGCTATGTGGTTCCTGATTTTTTTATTTACAATAATGCAGGAAAACTGGAGTTGACACTTAACTCTAAGAATGCTCCTGAGCTGCGGATATCTGAAGGCTACCGCGACATGCTGAAAGAATACGACAGGGGCGCAAAGAAAGACCGGCGTCAGAAAGAGGCAGTCCTTTTTATCAAGCAAAAAATTGATGCTGCCAAATGGTTTATAGATGCTATCAAACAGCGCCAGCATACTTTGCTCAGCACCATGACGGCTATCATGAACCATCAGCACGAATTTTTCTTCACCGGCGATGAGACCTCCCTGCGACCAATGATCCTGAAAGACATCGCAGAAAAGACCGGTCTCGACATCTCCACGGTAAGCCGGGTAGCCAACAGCAAGTTCGTGCAAACGGAATTTGGTACTTACCGCTTGAAATTCTTTTTCAGTGAATCGCTCACTACCGATAGTGGAGAAGAAGTTTCAACCCGGGAAGTGAAAAAAATACTCAGCGACCTTATCGAGGGCGAGCATAAGAAAAAGCCCCTCAGCGATGAGCGTCTAACCGAATTACTCCAGGAAAAAGGTTACAATATCGCCCGCAGAACTGTTGCCAAGTACCGGGAGCAGCTCAACATTTCTGTTGCCCGCCTTCGCAAAGAACTTTAAGTATATGCAAAGTGTAAGCGCCAGCGGTAATCAGCTAGTGGAGAAAGGTAATGGACTCCACCCATTGGTGCGGGCAAGTGCCAGGTTCATTTCCTACGTCTTTCACCCCCTCTTCCTGCCCATCTATCTTTCGTGGTTTCTCATGTACAACACACCACTGTTTACAGGCCTCGATGCGAGGGACAAGCTGTTTTTGCTGATCCGCTTCTTTGTCA
>JBGTIL010000561.1:0-8550 GCA_041745695.1 Chitinophagaceae bacterium
GCATTACTTCAATTGGATTTTCTCTTTCTCCAAAAATATTTCAGCAGCAGTTATGTAATATTTTTTAAAACTGCATCTGTATAACAAAACATACGTTATGCAGAAAATGATCCTGATAAAGAAAAGCAGCGCATTGCCTTCGCCCGTACCCACACCTGGGAAAACAGTGTTGCAGAAATATATAAAGCTTTGATTACAGCGAAACCCGAACTTGCCACTTCCTAATTTATTCAGCAAACAACATGTCGATAAAAGAAAGAATAAAAAGCAATAGCAAGCTGAAAGGTTTCGTTCACTGGCTAATCATTCCCCGGCACCAGGCGCGGCCGCGCACCTGGGTGTCACTTTTTGTAAACCCATTTTATCACCACCGCGGGAAAGGTTCGGTTATCCGCCAGCGCACACGGATCGATGTGCTCCCCTACAACCAGTTTAGCCTGGGCGCCTATTCGACTATTGAAGATTTCAGCACCATCAATAACGGTGTGGGACATGTGATTATCGGAAGCGAAACAAGGATCGGTATCGGCAATGTCGTTATCGGTCCGGTCACTATTGGTAACAATGTGATCTTTGCGCAGAATATTGTCACCAGTGGTTTGAACCACGAATACAAGGACGTACAGATGCCCATCAGCAAACAGCCGGTAACGACGGCCCTTATCGTGGTAGAAGATGACTGCTGGATCGGCGCTAACGCAGTTATAACCGCGGGTGTTACTATAGGTAAGCACTCTGTGGTGGCAGCAGGTGCTGTTGTAACCAAAAGTATTCCTCCTTACTCTATCGCAGTCGGCAATCCGGCAAGAGTTATAAAGCAGTACAATTTCGATGCGAAAGATTGGCTGAAAGTGTAGCGGGCTGCTTCTTTTAAACAGCGCCGCATGAGCGAATACAAGTGTGGGCTTAAAAGATTGTCTTCACTCAATCAACGGCAGAACGACCATTCAGTTGTTTTTTGTATCCGGCGGTCTTTTTTGAAAACTTCGATTGATACATTTCTTTGAACCGCGCTGCCCATTTATCCCAATTCAACTCTGTTTCAAAACGTTCCCTGCTCGATACAATCAGTTGGTGGTACCGGGCTTCATCGTGAAATATTTCAGCGATGAGTGAAGCATAGGCATCCCCGCCAGCCGCATAGGGTAAACAATAACCGTTTATGTCATTGACTACGATATCAGGCACGCCTCCTGTCTGAGTTGTGATGGCGGGGACACCATAGGCGTTTGCTTCACAGGCTACCAGCAGCGAACAGTCGGCTCTTGTAGGCAGCAATAAAAAATGCACAGAAGAAAGAATGTTGATAAACTGGTCGTGGTCGGCGGGCAAGTTCTTATTGAGAAAAGGAATCACCTCCATAGAGGGATGAGAAAAAGAGCTCGGAGGTGTGCAGCCGCAGACAATCAGTCTCGTGGCAACGCCCATCTTTTCCAGCTGTATCATTGTCTCGAATGCAATACTTCCCCCTTTTCGTTCCCACTCAACAGCGAGGTAAAGCAGCGTAAGTGTTGTATTATTTTGTTTTTCAAAAATGATTGAACGGGGCGGGTTGGTATCCATATTCGCAGCAAGTGGCATCACAGTCATCTTGTCTGCAGCCATATGATAATCTTTCACAGCTGATTGTGCAGCCCATTTTGAAGAGTAGATCAGGTGCGCACTCTTAACCAGCGAACGGTTCTCTATGTAGTTACCCTCCCATTTAGAAAAAGCACACATTTGTGCAAAATCATTTTTGTAGTAATTGCTGATCAGTTCGAAAGTTGTGTCTGAGATATAGATGATCGGAATAGAAGAAGCAAAAAATGCAACTTCGGTAGAGGCTGCCGGTGCTACAATGACGTCGTAATTGTGACCATGCATTCTTTTTTGGAGCACGCGGGCAAAATACCAGCTAAGCAAAAGACTATACTTAACGGTATACTCTTTTTTAGAAAAGATGCGAATCGACTTGGAAATCGCTCTCAGCAGTTTATCCAGCCATTTCGGAAGGGGTACGGGACCTAAAAAATGAACGTCTCCCACGTTTCTTGCCAGGGTTTGTCCAATATAATAAGTGGTACCCGACCAGGAGCGTTTGTCCAGTGGATCATTAACGCTCAGGTAGGCGATCTTTATTCTGTCTGGTTGTGGTTGCATTTGATAGTGCTGCTGCAGTTGGAGAAGGTGAACGTTATTGTTTTTCCCAAACAGTAAAAAAACCACCGGTAAACTGGTAAGGAAGCAGGTCGGCCACTTTACAGTCAAGCTTTTGCAGGATGGTCATGCGTTTGGCAAACAACGAAAAAGGAAAGACGTCTTCCACGAAGTTTGCCTTGCCGAAGTCTATTATGGCAAATCCATGTTTCCGGGAAAGCACCTCGAGGTCCTGCTTTGAAAAAAACTGTATATGGTCCAGGTTATCCGCCGCCGATTGAACAGTGGTGCCGCTATAACCCATAGACTGTTTCATTTTTACGATCGATTTCCACATCCAATTATTCTTCTGGCGCATCCGTAAAACAGGCTTGGTCACAAACGTTTCGCGTGGCCCTGCCCCGTTTGGAACAGTAATAATAAGTTTTCCTTTTTCTGCCAGGCTGGAGGCAAGCACTTTGAGCAAAGCACCCGGATCGTTCAGGTGTTCCAGCACCTCGCTGCAGATCACTGCATCGTATTTTTCACCGGAGGCAACCAGCTCCTCTGCACTTTTCTTTTCAAATACAACGTTCGGCATCGGGTCTATAGCCCGTGCCATTTCAATTGTTTTATCACTTACATCCACACCGAGCACATTGTAGCCCAAGCGACCCAGGTGTCTGCTGATCACACCATTGCCACATCCTACATCCAGTATGCGTCCGTTGGGAGGAAGCGATTCTTTCAAAACGTTTGCTATAAAATCTACCCGCTTCCTGTCGGCTATGCGGTTGTATTCGTAGTAGTTACTTGTTGCTGTGCTCATGGAATAAGGGATTATTGATTTCTGTTTTCGTGTGTACTGTATGAATAAATGTCTTGTTTGCTTTCTTCATGCCTACGATAGTTCCCAGCATCACCGATATCGCTTTGGGCAAATTGCGAACTGCCGCAAACAAATCGCGATTGATTAAACCAACAGGCAGGGCCATAGCCAGGGTGACCACAAATAAAAGCCAGACCGCAAGCGCTGCGAGGCCCCAAACGGGAGCCACTAAAAAGCCGGCAAGTACAAGCAAAGGCAAAATGAGAAACAAAAATGCACGCGGAAGAATGAGGTTGCTGGCGATACCCAGGTTAAAATAACTCACATTGCCTTTGAGTAGTTGCTTACAGGCTGGCAGGAAAAACGTGCGCAGGTAAATAAACTGACTCGACACCCACCTTTTTCGTTGTTGTTGAAATGCCTGGGAGGAATCTACTTTCTCATCAAATACAATGGCATCCTCGAGATACTGAATCTTTGTTCCGCCGGCTACAACCTTCAACTGTAAGATCTTGTCAAAACCTCCTACAGCATCAATCTCGCTCAGGGCTTGTTTTGCGAATGCAAACTCGAAAGCCATACCTGATCCTATTACCGAGGATGACAATCCGATAGCATTGGCGCCTTTGCGAAAAATATTATTGTTGATGCCTTCACTGCAGGCATCCAAAATAGCAAAAGAGGTATCCAGGTTTTTTGCGACTCTCTGTCCCTGCACAGCCTTCGCCCCAGACACAAATGCTGTGTTTATTTTTAAAAGAAAATCTTTTGCCAGCACGTTGTCGGCGTCACAGATAAGCGCGATGTCGTAAGATTTTGTGATGCGGCTGAAGGCCTCATTGAGCGACTTTGTCTTGGTGCTCTTGGTGAACGAAACTTCCATCACCTCCAACGGCAGCTCCCGCAGGGCCTGAAGCGTCCTGGGTTGAAACGAATCAGTGATCAGGTAAACGTCATATAATTCTTTGGGATAATCAAGGCTTAAAAGGTTCTTACCGGTTGAAAGCATGATACCGTCTTCTTTATATGCAGGCACCAGGATTGCGATCTTTTTCAATGGAAGTACGAGACGCTTGAATTTAGGCTTGTAAAAAAACCTGCCTGCAAAAGAAAACAGAAAGAGATAAAATACAGATAAAAAACTGTAGATGAAAAACAGGCTGAACAGGAGGTATAGTAGGGTACCAATCATTGGATCATTTCATTAAATACAGGATAAATCAGGGGCCTGGCCGCTGATTCGACGCCAAAATACTCTTTTCTCTGGAAATAGTGCATAGTGTGCCATTGTGATTTATTAAGGGTTTACTAATGTTTACACAGCATCCGCGCAATTGCCAGGCCAGCTTCGCATATCCGGCAATCAGCAGCCTAATTAATAGGATTATAGCTTCAATGTTATTATAATTGCCGCCTTATGGAGTTCTGGGCATCCGTTTTTGTTGTGAGTCTTTTTGTTATTTTCTACAATTACTTCGGCTACGCACTAATCGTTGCCCTGCTGAACCGGTTCATTAAACGGACGGATGTTCCTGATAACACACATATGCCTTCGGTCTCTTTTATAGTGGCCGCTTTTAATGAAGACGACTGTATAGAAAAAAAGATCACCGACTCCCTTGCGCAGGAATACCCCAGGGAAAAAATAGAATTCATCTTTATCACAGATGGTTCTACCGACAAGACAGCAGAAATTATCGGCCGCTACCCACAGATCAAAAGCATGCACCGGGACGAACGAAAAGGAAAGTCTGCCGCCATTAACCGTGCAGTGGAAGCCGCCAGCAAGGACATTCTGATCTTCAGCGACGCTAACACCTTTCTAAACCCCGAGGCAACCAGGAATATCTCGCGCCACTATGGTAACCGATGTGTAGGAGGAGTAGCAGGCGAAAAAAAAGTGATTGCGCCTGCCGGCAACACAAATGAAGTAGGTGCAGGTGAGGGACTTTACTGGAAATATGAATCCTTTTTAAAAAAAATAGACTCGCGGTTTTATTCTGTTGTAGGTGCTGCAGGCGAGCTGTTTTCGCTAAGGAGAGACCTTTTTGAGCCGGTAGACCCGAGCGTGGTGCTGGACGACTTTGTAATCTCGCTGAAGGTTGCCGCAAGGGGATACCGCATCTTATACGAACCCCAGGCCTATGCGATGGAGCTCCCGTCTTTTTCGATCGGGGACGAGCAGAAAAGAAAAGTGCGCATTGCAGCAGGTGGCTTTCAGGCCATGAACATGCTCAAGGGCCTGCTGCAGTTTTGGAAGCAGCCGAAACTTTCTTTCCTGTATATTTCTCACCGGGTACTCAGGTGGACGCTTAGCCCACTTTGTCTGGTGCTGGCGTTTGTAGCCAATGGAATACTTTGTTTTACAAACGGCGGTACGCTTTTTCTCGCGCTTTTCATACTCCAGCTAGGATTTTACTCAGCGGCAGCCCTCGGGAGTTCCGCATCATTGAGTGAGAAAATAAAAATCCTGAAAGTCCCTTACTACTTTGTCTTTATGAATCTTTCAGTGATTCTTGGTTTCTTCAGATTTCTAAAGGGCTCACAACCCGCAGCCTGGGAAAAAGCAAGACGTTCCCAATCTGCAGTGTTCATTCATAAATAGGGTTGAAAGCAACATCGCACGACTGCTATCGTCAGGCTTTTGTTAAACGGTTGAATGCAGGAAGGCAGCGGCGAAAGCGGGCGTTAACAAGTTCTTAAGTTGCAAATCAGTAACTATTAAAGTATTTTTACGCCTCAACTTAGCTTTAAACGTATTCCATGGACTTTATATACCTTTTCCGTATTCTTGCAAAAAGAAAATGGATCATTATCGGAGCAGCCGTGCTCGCCGCTCTGGTAGCCTATTTGCTAACCGGAAATGATTCTAAAGAATACCGCTCCACTTCCCAGGTATCCACAGGTTTTACTGTAAGCGACGAAATTAAACTGAACGAGAACTTTAGTTTCTACGAAGCAGAGACCAAGTTTGAAAATGCAATTGTCACTTTCACTTCGCCATCGGTAATCAGTTTACTGTCGTATAACCTGATTCTGCATGATCTTACAAGCCCGACGCCATTTAAAACTTTTAGCGAGGAAGAAAAAAAATCTACTTTATTCAAGTCAGTGGACCTGGAAGATGCAAAGAGAATTTTCCAAAACAGGCTTGAGTCAATGAACCTGCTTACTTCCTATAAGCCGGAGGAAAAGAACCTGATAGAACTTCTGAACGCCTACGGTTATGATTACAAAACCATCACCAAAAATTTAAATGTATACAGGCTAAAGCGCACCGACTACATCCAGTTCGATTATGTTTCTCCGAACCCGGAACTGTCCGCTTTTGTGGTAAACAATATCTTCCAGCAATTCATTCGTTATTACGGCACTATCCGTAGCAGCCAGTCGGCCGAGTCGATTGATACGCTGAGGAGCATCATGGTGAAGAAAAAGCAAGTGCTCGACGATAAGAATGCTGTACTGAGAAAAAGCGGCATTGTAGATGTTGACCTCCAAAGCACCAGCAGTCTGGATATCATTGCCGGGTTGGAAGAAAGCCTCACACAACAGAAAATAAAGCAGACACAGCTCAATGCAGACCTGAGAAAAATCAGGCAACGGATTGCCAATGCAGGATCGCCAACGGTAGATGTACCTAATTACAGCAATAACGAAGAACTTATTAATCTCCGGAGGGAAATGAACGAGGCCAACTCTGCCTACATTGCCACCGGGTCTACAGACCGCGTATTGCTGGCTAAATATAACACGCTGCGGGAGGCTTACAACAAAAAAATGGCGAGTCAGTCTGCCACAACGCGTACCTCTCCAAGAGTACAGGTTGACCGCGCGGAATTGCAAGCCCAGGAAAACGATATTGAAGTAGACATTCAGGAGGGTAACAAAAGCATTTCTTCGATTCAGAGTAATATCAATCAACTAAAAGGAAGTGTATCCTCAACAGCTTCAACCGGTGCAGTGATAGAGTCGCTTAAAAAAGAGGCAGACCTGGCCGATAAAGAATACATTGAAGCCAAGACGAAATATAATGACGCAACAGACAATAACTCTTCTTCTGTAAACAATTATAAGCAAATTACGCTGGGGCAGCCGGCTCTTGAACCGGAACCTTCCAAGCGGAAATTAATTGTAGCGATGGCGGGAATAGCTGCGATGATCACCACCATTCTTATCATCATTTTCCTCGTGTATCTGGACTCTTCTGTGAAGACGCCTTCCATTTTTTCCAAAACCGTCAATCTGAAGTTGATCAGCATGGTCAATTTTATGGATATGAAACAAAAGCGTTTAGAAGACATCGTAGCCAATAAAGACGGCAGCGACGATGCAACAGATAAAAAACGCCACAATGTATTCCGCGAATCTATCAGAAAGCTCCGGTATGAAGTGGAAAGCAGCGGCAAAAAAACTTTCCTTTTCACCAGTACCAAAAAGGGTCAGGGGAAAACGACACTCATTCAGGCACTCTCCTACAGCATGAGCTTATCGAAAAAGAAAATACTTATCATCGATACCAATTTCTGCAACAACGACCTTACGTTGCTTATGAATGCAGATCCTATTCTCGAGAAGATCACCCCGGGAAAAATGGTTGATTCGAAAGCGCTGCTCCGCCACGTTAAATCGGTATCCAAAGATGCCGGCGTAGGTACTGTATTCGTGATAGGATCTGAAGGAGGCGATTATACACCTTCCGAGATTCTCCCTCGCGAAAACCTCCTGCACCATCTTAACGCCCTCACTGCCGAATTTGATTACATCTTTTTGGAAGGTCCACCCCTCAACGATTTTTCAGATAGTAAGGAACTCGCCCAATACGTAGAGGGTGTGATCGCTGTGTTTTCCGCATCTGAAATAATAAAACAAACAGACAAGGAGTCCATTGCATTTTTTAAAGAGCTGAATGGCAAATTCTGCGGATCTATTTTAAATAAAGTTGAACTGGACAACGTGAACGTTGCTTAGCCACCCCCAATGCCTTTCTGTTCCTCCTATGAAATCATATCAGCATAGATTTTAATGCCTAAATTTGTTTTAGGGCCTATCGCGCTTTTTAAAACCGAATGCAACCATAGTTATCCCATAATGCTCATATGAATTTATTTTATTACCCAATGGATAAGACACTCGAGAAATGTAAAACGTCTGTACGTGCACTCCAGGCACAAACCAAAACTGTTCTACAGAAGAGCGCAGGATTTACCTTAATGATGCTACTTCTGTTCACTGGTTTAACAAGCAACGCTCAAACCAATCCTGTGGTACGGAGAGGAAGTGCAGATTCTGCATCAGCCATTGAAGAAAAGCTTGTGGAACTTGCGATGAAAGGACCACTTTTCCAGGGATCCGTACACCAAAATAAAATAAATGAGTACCAGTTAGAAGGCGCCAAAAAAGCCTGGCTTAATTTGCTTACTATTTCTACAAATTACAATGACCAGAGTTTTGTGAAAAATACTTTTACGGGAGTTGCTTATCCTAAATACTTTTTCGGTTTAACCCTCCCCCTGGGTACGTTTTTATCACGGACAGAAATCAATGCGGCGAGGGAAGGAGTTGAAATCAGCAAGAACAACCAGGAGCAGCTCAGGAGAGAC
>JBGTIL010000562.1:0-8009 GCA_041745695.1 Chitinophagaceae bacterium
CAGCTACCAGAGAAGTATGGATTACCACACGACGTCCCATTTACCGGATACATCTTTTGCATATGTAAGGCCATTACTCATCAGGTGTTTCAGCTGGCCGTTGCCCGGATCAGTCGTAACCTCCTTCTCGTAAACCCGTATTCCGTTGTTTTCTCTTGTCAGGTACACGATCAAGGCATTCAGGGTAGGAGGAATATCATGAAGCCACTGGTCGTCACTTTCCTTCACAAATGCCTGACTCATAGATTATTTTAAAACTAAATGCAGTAAAAAGCATGCCCTTCAGCCCCTGCATTAGCACCTGCGTCGACAAAGGACGGGAGATGGTCGGAAACAGCAGGTTTTAACATAAATAACCGGCAAACCATCGTAAATTGGTCTTCTTTATACTCAAATAGTATTCTATGAATTGGAGAGATGTGATTGCAGTTTTGCTCGGCATAAAAAAGCCGGTACTTGTTCCCCTGCCGAAAAATCAAGGTCAGCAGAAAAGGTAAGGTTGTTAATTTTTTACATACTCCTTACCCTGTCTAACCATATTATTCTAAAAGCTCCCTTCACAGGAGCTTTTTCCATGCACAGAATGACCACACATCTATAAGCGCCGTTTTCAGCTGACGTTCAAAACTCCTCCTCAGTCCGGTAAACTTCGGTTATACTTCACCGTTTTGCTTTGATCGTACCCGCATAAATGCCTAATTTGCCGCCTTCTCTTTCAGATCTGAACAAAAAATTCTTTTGCCTCAGCAATTCACATGGAACAGCCGGTTGCATCATTTTACAAACAACGCGTCCAGTATCTTATAGCGGCGCTATTTTTATTTCGTTGCGCTGTCGCTTTTTGCATAGAGTTAGGTAATGATGAAGCTTACTACTGGCTGTACAACCAGGGTCTCGCCTGGAATTATTTCGACCATCCCCCGGTGGTGGCTCTATGGACCCGCATCTTTACAATCAACAACCTGTTGCCCGATCATGAGGTGATCCTGCGGCTTGGGTCGATTGCCGGGTGCGCCATTTCTTCCTGGTTTATGTATCAGACTGTTTTGACTTTGCACGCTCCGCGGGCAGCCTTTTTCGCTGTCTGCTTGTACAATGCTTCTTTTTATGCAGGATTGACAGCAGGCTTGTACCTGATGCCGGATGCCCCGCAAATGGTGTTTTGGACACTGTCTTTATGGATGGCGGCACGGCTCTGCACAGGGGCAACCAACTGGAGTAACTGGATATTATTTGGAGTAGCGGCGGGGCTTGCTATCATGAGCAAGGTGCATGGTGTATTCATTTGGGGAGGCATGGCCTTATACGTTGTTGGTTTTAAACGAGCCTGGTTGTCTGGGCCGCAGTTGTACCTGGCCGCAGCTATTACGCTTGTGCTGATCAGCCCGATCCTTATATGGAATTTGGAATACGATTTTATCACCTACCGTTTTCATAGCCAGCGTGTAATCATAACGGAAGGCGATAAAGGCACCAATTATGTGAGAGAAATTGCAGGGCAAATCCTTTTCAATAACCCGGTCAATGTCTTCCTCGCGGTGTGTGGATTGTTACAGTTGGGGCGCTATAGAGCGGCCCGCATGCCGGCTCTCGCGCTGTATAACTTTATGGCCTTGCCACTCGCAGGTATCTTGCTGTTTGTTTCTTTTTTTCGCGATACAACCCTCCCCCATTGGAGCGGACCGGCCTATGTGAGCCTGGTGCCACTCGGAGCTATAACCCTGGCCCGAATAAAAAAACCGGTTGTTTTTAAACGGCTTCACTGGATATCACTGGGGCTGTTCGTTTCAGTTTTGACTGCCTGGTGTGGCATCGTTAATTTTTATCCTGGCACAACAGGAGCTAAAGAAAAAATGAACCTGGGGAGAAATGATATTAGCCTGGATGTATTTGGATGGAAGGAAGCGGCTAAACAATTCAGCATCATCTATGAACATGACATCAAAGCTGGCCTGGCGGCACGGGGCGCTCCGCTGGTTTGTGCCTATTGGTGGGGAGCACATGTAGAATATTATTTCGCCCGCCCTTTGAAGGTGCCAATGGTAGGATTAGGTCCGGTGCAACAGGTACGACATTACCTCTGGACAAATACTAATTTACTGGGAATCAATATGCAAACAGCCTACTGCATTATGCCTGTAGACGAACAGTACGAACTGCCCCATCAATACTACGACAAGATTCAATTGACGCACCTGATAGAGGTAAAGCGAAACAGAAAACCTGCACATGATTTCAGGGTGTACCGGTTAACGGGTTGGAAGGGTGTTTTGCCATTTATCAGATAGGGCTACCAATTGTGTTGCTGATCCTTGTTAACCCGCTCTGGTATAATGATATCTCCCTTCTCCCAATTGGCACTATAAGGCACAAAGAATGAGAGCCACACCGTGCGGGAGAGCCGCATTAGTGGTGGTTGTAACAGAACGAGCAGAAAGGCATTCACTCCTATCCACCAAAAAAAACGCTTGTCAGATAAAGAAAAGCCAATGGTTATCCACCAGAGGAAAAAAGTAATAAAGCAAATGAGTACTGCGAGGGTATAACTGACCATATTAGTACCATAATAAAATCCGGGTTCCATGTCCAGCGGTTGCCCGCAAACCGGGCATTTATCATTCATCACCATAAATTTTTTAAGACTGTATGGATTAGAATGTTTGTATAAATTACCTCTTCTGCAACGGGTACATTTATTTTGAAAAACACTTAAAATAAAATTGGGTTTACCACTCGATGTTTCATTACTCATATCTCCCATTTCAAAATTAAAGGTAGTCAGCGTGAAGGTTCAAATTTTGGAAGTCTGTTCTTTGCTCAGTTCTTTTTCAAGCCAGCTCTGACTTAACAAGATATTCCGGCAGCTCTCCTGGTAGTGATGAAGTATTTCGTTCCCACTGCCGGGCAAAAAAAAACCCTGGATAACCAGGGTTTGCTTGTAACGACACAAATATAATTAATACCTGTTGTTGTAACCGCCGCCGCCGCCGCTGTTACCGCCACGGTTTCCACCGCCGCCGTAGCCACCGCCACCGCCATTGTTACGGGCAGGCCTGTCTTCTTTAGGCTTAGCTTCCATAACCTTGATGTTTCTACCTTCGATAGTAGCACCATCTAATTCAGCAATCGCTTTCTTAGCGGCTGTGTCATCAGACATCTCAACAAAACCGAAACCACGTGACTGGTTTGTCATTTTGTCCATAATAACTTTGGCAGAAGATACTTCGCCATACTCTGTAAAAAATTCTTTTAAGTCTTCGTCTTGAACGTTGAAGCTTAAGTTTGAAACGTAAATGTTCATTTTCTGTAAATAATAAATGATTAATTATCTGGGCGAGGCAAGCAATTGAAGGAAACTAACTGGAGAAGAAAAACTTAACAGATAATTTGACTCTTAACTAAATGCGATGCTCAAATTGACTGTACAAAAGTAATGGTTTTCTATATTTAAAATGCAAATTCTATTATAATGCTATTTTATTTTTAAAACAGCCACCGACCAGAGATTGGTTAATTTCCCGCAATTCGGGGCATTTGTTCAAAAATGGGCTGATTCTAAAATAATTTTAGCTTACTGCTGAGTTTTTCACATAATGGCACGTATTTGTGTTGGTATATATAAACAGCCTTATGAAGCAAGATGCATTTGGAACCGATTTACAACCTGGTAATGAACTGGACCCTTATCAAAACGGTCAATCCGATGCCGAAAAGCTCATGAGACGGCATCTGCAAACTCCGGGCGATGTAATCACCGAAGAAGATCTCAGGAATTTAAAGACCGGCACTGCTGCGGAAGACTCTGAATCGGTGAAGGACACCGAACCCCTCCCTCCTTTAGACGAAACTAAAGATGCCGAGGAAGAAAATTCAGGCGAGAAGCAAACCAACTCCTGGGATGTTTTAAGTTCCTAGGTCCTGACAGAATGAATCTGGAACTAGCTGTCCCGGATTCATTGTAAGCGACCAAAAGTTTATTTCGTTTTTGTCTTGGCCGCTTTAGTGGCCTTTTTTTCTGCCCGGATGTTTTCCTTCATGATTTGCCAATACTCCTTGCCATAGTCTACAAGAATTTCGGCACCTGCAGGAATATCTTTCACCGATTCAACAAACACCCTCAATCCCTCAATCACGTATACGCAATTGTTTTTTAGTCCGTGAACACGTGTGAAGCCATTGGCATCATTTGCATACCGTGACAGCGATTTGAGGTAGGGTCTTGCATCTATTGTGTGATACTGCTTCACCCGGAATAAATAGGCATTGCGCCCTTCATCCTTATCCGCTTCTTTCCAGGTAGTGATCCGCCCCTTGTACTCGATAATCTGAGAGCCCTTTGGTATAGCCTCTTTTGTAAACAAACCAAGACCGGAACCCGGGATAGTTGACGTTTTTACAACCAACTGCTTTTCCAATAACGCCATTCTCTAAACTTTTGAAGATTGCAACTTACAAAGGAAAATGCTTAGGCCGCGAATTTTTGCTTACCGCTCGCTTAACGCTCAATCACTTTGATCATCGTGCCGCGAGGAATGCGTTCTGTTCTGGCCATTCCGTTGAGTATTGCCATTTCTTCAATTTTGTTGTCTGGCACATTATATCTACGCAGTGCCTGTTCCAATGTTGCATCCTGTGTGATTTCCTTAATCCGAACACGGTCGGGCTGCCTATTCAATTTGGATGCATCTGTCAATTGCCGGAAACTTTGCATGGTAGCAGTAAATGTACCCGAATAGGCAGCAAAGTCTGCTGCACTGGATACACCCAATATGTGATAAATAGCACCTCCGTATTGGATGAAATAAGAAAGCGTGCGCACTGCTGCACCTTGTTGCTGCTGTTGCCCCTGCTGCTGTTGGGGCACCTGGTCAGCTACAACTGCAATAGCCGGCAAACCGTTTACAGTAGTCTCTCTCGACTCGAGCGCCTGTAACCTATACTTCTGGAGAGTGGCGCTGGCTGCCTGCTGTAACGAACTGCCTTGTGCCAGTGTCATAAACATCAGGGCCTTGCCGTCTTTTGGGGCCATCTGAACTTGCTGGGGCGTGTTTTGATAGTTCCAGTTAGCAGGTGTGGTAAACTGAAATTTTAATTCCGGATGATAAAATATGCTGTTTTCTACAAAACCCTGCTTGGGATCTTCCCCGTAAATCAACCCTTCAATCCTTTTCAAGTAGGCGTTTCGATTCACCTGTGCGTTGGTAAGATTTAGTTTCTGTTTCCACTCCTGTGCCAACTTCGCCACCGTTGTGTTCCGCTCGCCGGGATTCGGATGCGTGGATAGAAAATTGGGAAGTTCTTCCTGTCCACTGGCCTGCCCTTTTCTTTCCAGGGTGCTGAAAAAGCCCGCCATCTCTGAAGCATCATAGCCTATTTTGGTAGAATACTCTACTCCCAATTCATCAGACTGGCGCTCGGCATCCCTGCCAAACTTCAAAAACAACAAACCCAGTCCCTGGGAAGCAGTCTCCCCAAACTGCGCGAGCCTCGGAGAAACAACCATGGCTCCTATCAGCCCTATTTGACCCAACATAGCCTTGCTTTGCTGCGAAACAGAATGCCTGGCTGTGATATGCCCTATCTCATGTCCGAGCACACCTGCAAACTCGGCCTCATTATTAAAATGGGCCATAATGCCCCTGGTAAAGTATACATAGCCAGGTATGGCAAAGGCATTTAAAACATCTGAATCAACAATTTTGAATTCATAGGCGATATTCGGACGATGCGACACTGCAACCATTTCTTTGCCCTTCTGTGCTATGAAAGCCTGGAGCTCCCGGTCTGGATAGAGCCCGTACTGGGCAACGATCTGCGGGTCTGCCTCTTTCCCCATCCCTAATTCCTGATCTTCGGAAAGAAGCGCTACCTGGCGCTTGCCTGTTACGGGGTTAGTAGCACAAGACGCCATACCCAGCATTAACACGGCAGCATAAGTTGCAACTAAGATCTTTTTCATTGTTCGGACTATTTAATATGATCAAAAAAATGGGCACCTGGTCTGCCGTTAATTTCAAAACCTGCAGCAGTGAAACAAGGTGACAGACTCATCTATGCAAGGGTAATTTTGCAAAGATGATACCAAGTGATTGGGAAGCAAGTGGTTCATTGCGTTCCATGCCTTTTGTTGATGTAACATTGTATGTAGATGACTAAAATAGGATTGTTATCTGACACCCACGGCTGGCTGGATGAAGCCGTGTTCCGTCATTTTGAAAACTGCGATGAGATCTGGCACGCCGGTGACTTCGGCGGCGTTCAGATTGCCAAACAATTAGAATTGCATGCTGCGTCAGGTCCAAAGAAAAAAGTATTTCGTGGCGTCTGGGGCAATATTGATGGACACGATTTGCGCAGCCTTTACCCGGAGAAGCTAACCTGGAATTGCGAACAGGTACCCGTATACCTTACACACATCGGCGGACATCCCACACGCTATGCTCCTGGCATCAAAAAAGAATTGACCGAGGCAGGAGCCAAACTATTCATCTGCGGACACTCACATATCTTAAAAATTGTATACGACAGCACAGTCGGTTGCCTTCATATGAATCCGGGTGCAGTCGGAAAGCAGGGCTGGCACAAAGTGAGAACCATCATACGCTTCAGCATAGACGGTCCAGACATTAAAGACTGCGAAGTAATTGAGCTTGGGAAAAGATAATTGTAAAGCAACAGATTAGCTGTCTAGAACCATCCGCGGCCTTCACCTACTGCACGGAAAGGCCAGGGAATTGATGCGATGGTAATGATTAATGACAGGAGGTAGAAAATAAACGTACGCCGGTGTTTTGTTTTGTGAGGCAGGTTTTTTTTGCCCTGGGCTTTGCCGATGTGAATCAGTATGATAGCGATCAGCATACCCGCCATGTGCTCCACTGCAAAAAATCGGGCAGCAGGATTCTTCATAACTTCTCCCATGCCGCCTGCATTTTGTATTTGGGCGTTTCCCCAATTGCCTGCAAAGTATAAATAGATTCCGATCAACAACATCAAATCTGTTGCAATAACCAGGAATAAACCAACCTTTTGATCGTCCTGGGTAAAGTTCCGGTTCCCGGCAGTGGCACTTCTAAAAATTGCCACAAGCAACAGGATCAATACAATCCATCTGCCGCCACTGTGTGCCGCCACCAATATGTCGAGATAATTATTATACATGCCAACAGCTTTTAAGTGGAGCAAAACTACAACCTGCAATCATGGTTTGCAGCCAGCACAGTAAAAAACTTTTAACACGCACCTGCTGATCACTTTCTGCTGTAGTAATCGAAACCAAATTTGACGGTTGATGAGACGCCATTTTTTTAGCTTTGACCATGCGCTTAATATTTAGCATAGCGGTTGTAGCATTTTTGTTTCATAGGTGTAGCGAGCAAGCTGATCCTGGCGTATTAAACAGTGAACCCTTTGCTTCTGTAACCGACAGCATCAGGCAAAATCCTGCAGATGCTGAACTTTTTTATAAAAGAGGACTGCTTCTGTACGAGAAAAATCAGTTGAATTATGCAGAGGAAGATATTGCAAATGTCTGGCGCTTACAACCCAAAGAAGAATATGGACTGAGCCTGGCGCGCCTGCTCGAGAAAAAATCAATAGACTCATCGATCCTGTTTCTCGAGCTGGCTGCCCGGAATCATCCGGAAGCAGTGTCGCTCCAGGTTGCTCTGGCCCGCTCATATGTAAGGAATAGGGCAGATGCGAAAGCAATGACGCTCTGCAACGCAATCATTACAAAATTTCCCGGCCAGCTCGATGCCTTGTTGTTGAAGGCAGAGATCCTTTCTAAAAACGGAAAACAAGCAGAAGCTACAGCAGTGCTTGAAAGAGCTTATCTATTGGCCCCTGGTGATGCAGACCTGGCGCATACACTCGGGTTTCATTACGCCGAAAACGGAGATCCAAAAGTTTTTCTTTTAGCCGATTCACTGCAGAAGGCCGATCTCAATAGTACCCATGCAGAACCCCCTTTACTAAAAGGTATCTATTATTACAACCAGGGAAAATTT
>JBGTIL010000563.1:0-9357 GCA_041745695.1 Chitinophagaceae bacterium
AATTAATTACCTGGAGTCTTATGTGGGAGCGCTGGTGCAGGTATACAACCGCTATGGCCAGTTGGTGTTTCAGTCGAAGGGATACAGCAAACCCTGGGATGGAACAGTCAACGGGCAGCCAGTTCCTTTCGGCACTTACTACTACGTTATAGATCCAAAGAATGGAAAACCGCCGCGCACAGGTTTTGTAGACATTATACGATAAGCATGAAGAGATTATTTTCGTTCCTGGTATCAGCAGTTATGGTAGTTGCGGTAAACGCCCAGCAGCGCCCACACTACAGTCAGTACATACTCAATAATTATATTGTCAATCCGGCACTCACGGGGATCGAGAATTACACAGACGTCAAGATTAGTGGAAGAGACCAGTGGGTTGGCATCTCGGGGGCTCCTCAAACGGCTTATTTTTCTATCCATGGGCCAATTGGAAAGAAGGACCTGAAAACTACGGCTACATCGTTTCGCGTGCCCGGCGAAAATCCCCGTGGCAATGCCTACTGGCAGAATTATGCGGCTTCACAGTCGCATCATGGATTAGGATTTATAGCAGTGAACGATCGTACTGGATTGATAAGCACCTTCACAGCCAGTGTGAACTATGCCTACCATTTGGGATTATCGCCTACGCTTAATTTATCCGCGGGTTTTGCCGGCGGCATTGGTAAGATTAGTTACGATCGCGCTAAAGCGACACCGAATATTGCAGGCGATCCAGCACTCGGCAATCGAAATACCGTGTTTACGAAAGTCAGACCTGATTTGAATGCCGGCCTCTGGCTGTACTCCGCCGACTACTTTATCGGACTGTCTGCCCAGCAAATCATTCCGCACGATCTAAATTTTACTAACTATGAAGGTCCGGAAAACAAACTCGTGCCTCATTATTTTGCCACCGCAGGCTACCGGTTGTTATTGGGCGATGATATTAATGTACTGCCTTCGGCAATGGTGAAATATATCACGGCGTCTGCCGAAAAAGTGCAGCTAGACCTGAACGTTAAATTTCAGTATGCCGACCTCTTATGGTTGGGAGGAAGCTTCCGTTTCAAGGAGGGGTATGCCGGGATGGTAGGACTGAACGTAGTCAATAAATTTAATGTAGGTTATGCTTATGATCATACCACTACGGGATTGAACCGTTTCAATAAAGGCACACACGAGCTGATGATCGGGTTCCTGCTGGGCAATCGGTATGGCGACACCTGCCCAAGAAATATCTGGTAATTACAACCTGACAACTTTCTTGGAACGTATTTTTTGGATGACTTTCAGGCTGTCTTTTAGTGCTCCGGAGGTACGCTTCAACTGTTGTAAGGTAACATCCGGCATGGGCAGAATAGGAGCATTATTTTCCTTCATCTGATCGAGCGCTTCAAGTGCAAGAGCATAACAATTTTCCAGGCTATCCAGTGTAGCGGTTGCCATCAAATCAGTTACAGTGCCATTGATTTTGTCCCAATCCAAAGTTTCATAATTGGCAGTAAGATTCTTTTCAATCGCCTTCCAGTCAATGCTTTCCACCTGCTTCAGGTATTCGTGCTTTGCCAGCTGCTTTTCTTTGCTGGTCATCGCGTCTCCAATGGCCTGGTCAACTTTTTTCCACTGAGACTGAAGTACCTTCTTTGTATTCTCAACGGTTTTCAGAATCTGTTGTTTTTGGTCGCTGTGTAAGCGCGCCTCGGCCTCATTAAAAGCCACCAGTAAAAGGTCGCCCATGTTGCGTACATCGTAAGCTATGATGGGAGTGTAGGTACCGGAATTTTCAACTCCGCCCGAACCTGTACGGTTCGAATGCGCTAAATGCTGCTGTGTAACCAGTGTTTGTTGCGGCAGTTTGGGTTTCTCAGGTGCGCCTTTTTCATCCACAAAAAAGGAAGCAGGCCGGATAAAACCCTGGGCATTAAAATCAGCGCGAACTGTTTGCTTTCCCCTGAACATAACCGTAT
The DNA here is from genome assembly GCA_041745695.1 of Chitinophagaceae bacterium. Classification (GTDB taxonomy): domain Bacteria; phylum Bacteroidota; class Bacteroidia; order Chitinophagales; family Chitinophagaceae; genus Flavisolibacter. Next base: position 1,950 of record JBGTIL010000563.1, read on the forward strand.
TAAGAACCATGAAAACCGCAAGCGTAGCCACCCCACCTATCAGGTGAGCAGCGAATGGAGAACGACCTCCCGATACGCCGACAATCGTTTCTATTCTGTGCAACAAATGATTCTTGTTGGCAGCACCAAGGGCCAATGGGAGCGCCTGTGCGCTTTTTTCAAAGTCCAGTAACGCCGATGCGTAGCTGATTTTATCATACCCAAAGCGCAGCACCGCTTCGTCGCAAGCGCTTTCACGGGTGAGTTCTACAGCTTTAAGAAACAGTTTTACGAAGGGGTTAAAATACATCACCGCATGAATACAGGTAAGCAGGAGATTGGTTAGATAGTCGTGCCGTTTAATATGCGACAGCTCATGAACCAAAATTGCTTCTAACTGGTGAGGGCTTAATTGCGACATCACAGATAGCGGCAACAGTATCACAGGCTTGATAAATCCCACCGTTACAGGTGAGGCAATGAATTCAGATAAGTAAACCTGGATAGTTCGGCTGATCCCCATCCGGAGCCCCATCATTTTCACAAAAAGGCGACTCTGCGGAGCCACTTTCGACAAGCCTTTGCGTTGCAGCTTCTGTACCAGTCGCCAATTTTTCAGCAAACGGAATGAGGGCACGCAAAGTAAAACGAGGTAGGCGGAGGATGCGGCTGTAAGGATGATGGACAGCAGGGCTGGTGTAAACATAGCCGGGAACACAGCTACCAATTCGTGACCGGAGCCGAAAAAGTAAAACATCAGGAAGCTGTGAACGAACAGTGCAAAGCCTGTAACGACACTGCTTACAGCCAGTACATATTTTACAGCATTTGACAGCAAGAAAATCTGGTTGATGCTCCACCAGCACAGCCACAAAAATGCCATCTGACCCAGGCTGTTGAGCGTAGCCCATCCAAGTGCATGCACGAAGGGCAGGTTGTTCCAGTCTGACATATTACTTTTTTTTGAGGTTATCCAGCAGTGCCTGAATCTGTTTCAATTCCTCCTCGCTTGCCGTTTGTTCGCCCAGTGCCTGCAGTACCAGCTGGGTGGAGGAACCGCCAAAAAGCGAGTCGATCATTTTAGCCAGCAGGTGTTTTTGGGTTTTCTCTTTGTTCACACTGGGCTGGTACACGTGCGTTCGCATCGACTCATCGCGCTTCACCAAGCCTTTTTCATGCATGATCTGCATCAGTTTAAGGGTAGTGGTATAGCCTACATCTTTCACTTTTGCCAGCTCCTCGTGTACCTCGCGCACGGTGGCCAGGCCTTGTGTCCATAAAAATTGGAGGATTTCGAGTTCGCTTTCTGTTGGTTTTAGCTGCTTTTGTGTGGCCATTGCATTTTATATGGTGGCTAAGTTACGAGTAATTTCGTATTAGATACATTATGCCCACTTATTCTTAAAAAATTAATATAGAAGCAAAAAGGTATTTATGATATCAGCGGTTACGGAGCATCCTGGCGCTTCCGCCCAAAAAAAAAGTCCTGCGAGGAGCAAGACTTTAACTGATTTTATAAGATTTTATTTTAGAACAACAGTTGTAAGTGATGTTGCCTTTTTAGCAGCCGGAGCAGCAGAACGCTCAACCGGCAGACGGGCTTCATCGTCGTTTTCTTTTGTATCAAAAAGGTCGGCGAGGGAAGGCGCAATTACAAGAGACACGATCGACATCAGTTTAATGAGGATGTTCATCGAAGGTCCCGAAGTGTCTTTAAAAGGATCTCCGACAGTGTCTCCTGTTACGGATGCCTTGTGGGGATCTGAGCCTTTGTAATACATTTCGCCGTTGATCTCCACGCCTTTTTCAAAACTTTTCTTTGCATTGTCCCAGGCACCGCCGGCATTGTTCTGGAAGATGCCCATCAGCACCCCACTAACTGTGGCACCAGCTAAAAAACCGCCGAGCGCCTCAGGTCCCATGATGAACCCGACGATGATAGGAGATAAGATAGCAATGGCTCCTGGAAGCATCATCTTTTTCAAAGATGCCTCGGTTGAAATGGCCACACATTTGTCGTATTCAGGCTTGCCCGTACCTTCCATAATTCCTGGGATGGTGCGGAACTGACGGCGTACTTCTTCCACCATTGCCATGGCGGCTTCGCCTACAGCCCGGATCGCAAGCGATGAAAAAATGAATGGGATCATTGCTCCTACAAATAGCATAGCCAGAACATCGGCTTTGTAAATGTTGATGCCTTCTATGCCTGCAACGCCTACGAAGGCAGCAAACAGTGCCAGGGCGGTAAGAGCAGCCGAGGCAATGGCGAAGCCCTTTCCGGAAGCTGCCGTAGTATTACCTACTGCATCCAGCGTATCTGTTTTTTCTCGAACTTCTTTTGGTAACTCGCTCATCTCGGCAATACCACCGGCATTATCCGCAATCGGACCAAAAGCGTCGATGGCAAGCTGCATGGCTGTAGTAGCCATCATTCCCGCAGAGGCGATTGCTACACCGTACAAACCAGCGAATTCATAAGAGCCCCAAATTCCACCAGCCAGTACCAGGATAGGCAGGAATGTCGACTCCATACCCACTGCCAGACCACCAATAATATTGGTAGCATGACCGGTGCCCGACTGCCTCACAATAGACATAACGGGTCTTTTTCCCATGGCTGTATAATACTCGGTGATGATGCTCATGAGAGTTCCTACGATAAGCCCGGTCACGATGGCACCAAACACGCCCATTTTGGTAAATTCAAGACCTCTTAAACTCATGGCCGTTTCAGGCAGCAACCATTGTACGAGAAAATAGGACGCGATAGCCGTGAGAACAATAGAGCCCCAGTTTCCCATATTCAGCGCCCGCTGTACGGCCGCTGTACTGATGCCTGAAGAATCTGATATGCGTACAAAAAAGGTAGCGACAATCGAAAACAGGATTCCTACGCCTGCAATCAGCATTGGCAGAAGGATAGGGGCAAAGCCTCCGAAATCATCAGATGAAACAGTTTCCTGTCCAAGCACAATAGTTGCCAGAACCGTCGCAACGTAAGATCCAAACAAATCCGCACCCATGCCGGCTACGTCGCCTACATTATCACCAACGTTATCGGCAATCGTTGCAGGGTTACGCGGATCATCTTCCGGGATCCCGGCTTCCACTTTACCAACCAGGTCTGCACCAACGTCGGCAGCCTTTGTATAGATACCTCCGCCCACGCGGGCAAAAAGGGCGATGCTTTCCGCACCCAAAGAAAATCCAGTCAATACTTCTACCGCACGCAACATGTCGAGAGAGTTAGCGTCGGCATCCGGCGCAAAGTACTGGCGAAGGGCTATGAATAGGCCTCCGAGACCAAGTACGGCCAAACCTGCTACACCCATTCCCATAACGGCACCGCCGGTGAAGGATACATTCAAAGCCTTGGCAAGGGAGGTACGGGCTGCGTGTGCTGTACGCACGTTTGCTTTAGTGGCGGCTCTCATACCGATATACCCGGCAAGTGCACTTAGGAAGGCACCAATTACAAAAGCTACCGCGATAAACCAGTGGGAGTGTGGGTTGCGTGTTGACATGAAAGCTAACAGTAGGGCAACAATCACTACGAAGTAAGTGAGGATCTTCCATTCAGCGCGCAGAAATGCCATGGCACCTTCTGATATATACTGGCTGATTTCTTTCATCCTGTCTGTGCCAGCTTCCTGTTTGCTCACCCAGCTGAACTTGATCAGCGTATACAAGAGCCCTATCAAACCCATTAGCGGAACTAAATAAACGTACGAATCCATAGTAAAATGTTAGTTAAAATTTTAAGGGATGGCAAAGATAGGGTTTGAGGTTCATTCGGTGGATAACAGCTGCCGGTGGCGCGCTGCAGCGTTGCGGGGCGGGCACATTACTACTTACGCTTATATGTGTATCAATCGTAAATCAGAACTGAATAGTACAAAAAACTGATTGTGCCTTTCAGCCGGACAGCGCGGAGCTCTTACGGGAGGAGTGCGCCAGGCTTTCAGCATAAGACGATTAGAAGTACCTGGAATCAGGAACTATGCAAACAACATCAGTATTCGTTTCTATTCCTGCTCTTCATGTTTGCCCCCGTAGTTCCCGAAAAGGTCGTACATCTTGCGGGCGGTGAAATACACGTTGCGGTTAAACTTATTGGAGAGGATAATAATGGTCACTCGTTCGTCTGTCAATCGGGCGAAGGCAGAATTGAATCCGTGCCACTTGCCATTGTGGTAGGTAACGGTTTTTCCATTGGGCATGTTGAGTAGCCGCCAGCCTAACCCGTAGTTATGGGTGCCTGGACGTTCGTTGCTGTAGGCCATAAAGGTAGAATCGACCAGATCCTGGTTGATCACTGCGCCTCTGTACCAGGCCTGATCCCAATTCAGAAGATCGCGCGGCGTGGAATACACATTCTTGTCGCCGTAGGGGCCATCGCTGAAATCGAGCGGCCACTCTTTCCCATAGCCATCGTAGGAAGGTGTCAGTTTTGCGGAGTCGTGCTGGGTAACGATATAGGTATTGGTCATACCAAAAGGTTCGAAGAAAGTACTTTTCATGTATTGCGGAAAGGAGATCCCGCTGACCTTTTCCACGATGAGCGCCAGTAATACATAATTGGTATTGCAGTAATTGAAATGGGCATCAGGACGGTAGGCTTTTGCCGGCTGCCAGTTCATCAGCGTGGCCAAAACATCCGTATTACTCGCAGGTGTGTTTCGAACCCAGCCACCGTCTTCCATATAATAGAGATAATTGGGTAACCCGCTCCTGTGGTTTAGCAGCATCTTGACGGAAATATCCGGGTAGGGGAACAAAGGAAAAAATTTGGAAATTGGGTCATTCAGTCCGAGCTTTTTTTCCTGCACCAGCCGGAGTATGGCTGCGGCTGTAAAAGGCTTACTAGTTGAGGCGATCTGAAGCGAGGTTTCTGCCCGCATGGTATCGCGGGTTTTTATGTTTTTGAAACCTACATAATTTTCATACACAGGAACACCGTTTTTGGCAACCAGGATGCTTCCGTTGAAGCTGCCGCGAAGCAGGGTAGCGTTAAGAAAGCCAGCAACCAGGTCGTGGTATTTTTTCTTTTCCGCGGCGGATAATTTGGGAGCAGCCACAACAGGTATAGAATCCTGCACACTAAGCACCTTTGTTTCCTTCTTCCCCGACTGGCAAGCTTGTAGGAGGGATACGACCAGGCCAGCGATCAACAATCTTTTCAAATCTTCCTGAATTAGTGTTCGTAAAGGGTAAAAATAATTGTTTATGCGTTTACAAAAAGGGCTCCAAATTGCAAAGACAGTGCATATTTGTAGAATGGACGTTAAAACCAGTTATCCCAAGGAGAAAATAAAAGTGTTGCTGCTGGAGAACATCAGCAACCTGGCTGTTGAGAATTTTAAGCGAAATGGGTACACTCAGGTGGAGAAACTGACAAAGGCACTGAACGAAGCAGAACTCATCCAGGCAATCAAATCCTGTCATATACTAGGCATCAGGTCAAAATCTAATATCACAGAAAACGTTTTGGCTGCGGCCACAAGGCTACAGGCGATCGGTTGTTTTTGTATCGGCGTAAACCAGGTTAACCTGGCCGCAGCCACTGCGAAGGGGGTTGGTGTCTTTAATGCTCCATACAGCAATACCCGGTCGGTTGCAGAACTGGTTATTGGCGCAGCCATCATGCTGATCAGGCGCATACCCGACAAGAACGCGGCTGCACACCGCGGCGTCTGGCAAAAGGAGGCCAGTGGCAGCTATGAACTTCGTGGCAAAACACTGGGCATTATCGGTTACGGCAACATCGGTTCTCAGGTCAGTGTACTTGCTGAAGCCCTTGGCATGCGGGTGATCTTTTACGATGTCGAAACCAAACTGCCTTTGGGTAATGCCAATGACGCCCGCACGCTGAAAGACCTTTTGTCTATGGCCGACGTGGTGACCCTGCATGTGCCAGAAACAGACCAAACGAAAGGGATGATGAATAAAAATACCCTTCGCTGGTGCAAAAAGGGTTCGATTCTGATTAACTACGCAAGGGGTGAGATCATTGACCTGGTGGCTCTGAAAAAAATGCTGGAAAGTGGCCAGCTGTCGGGCGCTGCGGTGGACGTGTTTCCAGTGGAACCTGAAAAGAATGGGGATCCTTTTGAAACGCCCCTGCAAAACCTTTCTAATGTGATACTAACGCCTCACATCGGCGGCAGCACGGAGGAGGCGCAGCACAACATAGGAGAGGACGTGAGTTCGAAACTGCTGAACTACCTGGAGAAGGGCGTTACACTGGGATCGCACACCGTGCCGGCGTTGGCCCTGCCTCCCCAGGAGGGCGCCCACCGCATACTGCATATCCACAACAACGTGCCGGGTGTGTTATCGCAAATAAACGGGCAGCTATCTAAGTACAGTATCAATATTGTAGGTCAATATCTTAAAACGAATGATCAGATTGGATACGTTGTAGTAGACGTAGATAAGCGGCTCTCCAAGCAGGCAACGCAGTTGCTGAAGGAAGTGCCCCATACTTTAAAGGTGCGATTATTGTATTGAAAGCATCAGTAAATCAACAAACAATGTGTCTATGAAGGTCGTTATTGTCGGGGGCGGATTTGCCGGGCTTAGGCTGGCGCGCAAATTAAATAACAAGCCCGGATTTGAATTGCACCTTGTCGACAAGTTCAACTACCACCAGTTTCAGCCTCTTTTTTACCAGGTGGCCACTGCAGCGCTGGACGCCAGTAACATTTCTTTTCCCCTCCGCAAAGCATTTCATAATAGTAAAAACGTGCACGTGCGCATGGCGGAACTGAAGGAAGTGGTTCATGCAGAAAACAAGATCATTCTCGACACCGGCGAAATGAGCTATGATATGCTGGTGCTTTCTATGGGCGCCGACACGAATTTTTTCGGCAATGCCCAGATCGCCAGTAACGCCTTTCCAATGAAGTCGACAGTAGAGTCCATCCAGTTGAGGCACCGGCTCATTCAGAATTTCGAGGACGCGCTTACTGCTCCCTCTCCTGAGGAATTGCAGCGCCTGATGAACATCATTATTGTAGGCGGGGGGCCTACCGGTGTGGAGCTTTCGGGTTCTATTGCCGAATTAAAAAAGTACGTGCTTCCCAAAGATTACCCTGAGCTGGACTTTTCACGGATGAATATTTATCTCCTGGAAGGAGGCGAACGGACGCTCTCAGCCATGAGCGAGAAGTCGTCAGCAGATACTTCGCGCTACCTGAAAAACCTGGGCGTCACTGTGCTTACGAAAACGGTCGTAAAAGACTATGACGGCCTGAATGTTCACCTCGCTGACGGCACCAGGTTGCCTTCTAACCTTGTTATCTGGGCTGCGGGCATTAAGGGCAATGTGCCGCCGGGTATTCAGAAAGAACTTGTTGTGCGTGGAAACCGCATCAAGGTAGACCGGCATAATCTCATGATAAACAGCACCAATGTATATGTACTG